>JAFVSF010000098.1 GCA_017503885.1 Clostridia bacterium | reverse complement strand
CTTCTATAAGTTTAGATGCCTTTAAGATTTGGATACCTTGACCTGTTGATAATGAATAACTGTCTATAACGTAAACGTTCTCCATTTCCTTTGCGGCAACTGAAGCATTGTTGTAGCAAGATGAAGATTTTGAGGAAATATTAAAGTGGATTACAGTGTAACCCTCGTTTGTATATTTGCTAAAAAACTCTTTGTATGCATCTATAGAAGTCGCTGCAGTTTTAGGAAGCGTTCCAGTTTCTTTAACGTATTCTATAACTTTTTTTGCATCGATATCAACGGTATCGTGATACTCGTCTAAACCGAGCAAAATGGCTATAGGGCAAATACCTATATTGTGTTTTTCAATAAGTTCTTGTGGAAGGTCACAAGTGCTGTCTGAAGTAAGTTTAATTTTTAACATAAAATCTCCTAACGCGATTGCTCGCAAAAATTTATTTATATTTTTATAATTTTAACGAAATGGCTACGCTTTACTTTTTCTTAAGTTCTTCAAGCCAATTTCTAACTTTTTCAATAAAATCTAGATAAGGTGCATAGTGTTCCTTGTATTTTATCGCCCACTCTGGCACTATACCCAAAATAGAATCAGTGCTTACAAGACCAATAGTTCTACTGTCTAAACTATCGTGTCTATTATCTCCTAAAACGAACATTTCACCTTTGCCAACTTTAATTTCTCTGCCGTTTTCTATAATCGTTTCGTATGGCATTTTAGAATAATAAGCGTGACTATCATCAAAGTCTTTCCACACGTTTTCGCCTTTCTTCTTGATTTGAATTACTCCGTTTTTCGATCTAATCGTATCGCCCTCTAAAGCAATAATTCTTTTTATGTAGTTTACATTTTCACTTCTCTCGAAAACTACTACGTCACCAACTCTAGGCTTTTTTATTTTACTCATATAAAGCCAGTCTTCGTCTTGCAAAGTGACGTTCATTGACGCACCATCAACTTTTACCGGCGACAACCACGTCGTTTGAATTATTACGCTAGATAACGTAATAGCCAAAAGGCATATTAATAAAATATCGGCAAAAAGAAACTTTTCTTTTTTATCAATGCCTAGCAGAGCCTCTCTGCTTAGTTTTAAATACGCCATCTTTTTCCTCTAAATTAAAAGTATATTGTTCACGGCAAACTTACCGTCGCCCTCTATTCTAAGTGCATATAATTCATCAAAATTTTTAATACCCATACCATCGACGGTCTTAAAATCAGAAACTTTTACAGCAAGATTTTTCCACCCAACGTTAGCCTTAAATTCGGTAGAATAACAGTACTCTAAAACTCCGTTATGGCTCTTTTGCATAAATATCAATCTTAAACTGCAAAATTCTCTCGTATAAACGTCTAATTTTATAATCGAATTCTCGTCAACGTGACATCCCGGTTCGCCAAACTTGTAACTTATCAACCCACATTCAGAATACGCCCCGTATATATCGCCTGCACCTTTTACTAGTTTTATAAACTGCTCTGGTCCTGCAAAAATACTTTCTCTCGTGGCGTTTTTATCGTAAAAAGCAATTCCTTCCAGCCCCTCTTTACTCGTGTAAACTATACCAGACCTCTTGGAATTGGTAGGGATTACTTTCAAGCAAACGAGTTTTGAAGACACTGTAACACCAGATTTATACTTTACAGTTGCAAAAACGAAAATCTTGGTAGACTCTCCACTTAAAACGTATTCATACTCTTCTTCATCTTTTAAAGACTGTTCACACGGCATCCAGTTTCTTAAAGCGGGATCTACAACGCCCTCGTTTACGAACACCTTAACCATGGAAAGGTTGTCCTTATCGTCTGCACTAACCCTTACTGAAAGATATCTTCCGTCTTGCTCAACAGTTAAAGATGGAGGTTCTGGGAAATACGTGTTTTTATCGTTTAAATATTTCTTTAAGAACAATTCAACGTCTTTTTTGCAAAAGTTATCAAGATATTCGTTATATCCTGGTGCAAAATTAAAATAACTATCCGTTTTGTCAGGTATTCTAAAAAGCGTATCAAAACTTCTATCAAAGTCAAACGAGTCGTTATTAGTTGAAGACACGTAAAGAATTGGACACTTTGCGTCTTGTGCATAGGCGTGTGCCTCTAAAGCAGCGATAAATCTTCTTCTTTCATCAGTTATTACTAGCCCATCACTTGAATCATCGTATTTAAAATGCCCTCTATAAGCATACCATCCTGCACCAAACATCATAACCGAACAAGCAATACGCTCATCCGTTGCTGCAAGTTGCCAAGCCACGTTTGAGCCGTGCTTAACACCTATAACACCGATATTTTTTACCTTTGGTTGAGATGCTAAAAAGGAAATCGCATATCTACCTACGCTAACCCATTCGTACCAAGACGTTTGATAAGCCGTTTGGTCAACGTAGTCCATTCTTCTTTCACGCTGATAATAATTGGCGTACGATATAGCCTCTGGGTAGGAAGTGCATTTTTTATCACTGTCAGTTTTACCACAAAGGTCAACGGCAAAAACGGCATAACCCATTTTTGCATATTCCATAATCATATCAAAACTTGGACTTTCTGAAACGTCTGGCAAATACAAAATAGCGTTATACGATTTTACGTCGTCGGGAGTTGCAAACATGCCAAAAATACGTACACGCTCTCCGTTTACGTCTCTACCAGAAAAGAAATACTCTGCATAAGTTATACCGTCGTAACGAACTTCGTTAATTTTGCTAGGTTGCAAAGACTTGTTAACGTCAAATTCTGCCCAAAGAGTATTCTTCGTCAAAATACTATTAAATTGTTTTTTTGTTAAGCCAAACTTGTCCATTAAACACCAACCGATTACTTATGCCTAAAATTTTGTTAAATTCAAGCGTTAATAACTACCCTTGAACCATGAATTTCATCTGCAGGAATAACTGTAATTTTACTATCAATTCTACTTTTCATTTCTGCTAAATGAGAAATTAGCCCAATAGAAAAGTTTTTATTCCTCAATTTTTCTAAACTGTCTAAAACTATTTCAATTAAATTTTCATCTAACGTACCAAAACCTTCGTCTAAGAAGAAGAATTCCATAGGTCTGTCAGAATCTGCGTATATACCAGCAGAAAGAGCCAATGCAAGAGAAAGAGAAACTAGGAATGTTTCACCACCCGAAAGGGAGGAAACAGGTCTTTCAAGCCCACCGTTTAAATTGTCAACGATATAGAAGCCGTCTTTTGCTCCGTCTAAAGAATCTTTGTACACAACGTCATATTTACCACTTGTCAATTCAAGCAATGTCCGTCTTGCCATTCTTGCCACGTCTGATAAAAACTCTGCCGAGATAAATTCACTAAAAGCCTTTCTTGCTACGGCTTGATCTAAACGCTTATACACACCCTCGCGAGCGCGTAATATAGATAACTCTTTTTCTATTATACACCTTTTATCAAAATTTCGCGACAGTTTTTTAGTATTATTTTGACATTTTATTAAATTTTCTTTTAAATTTTCACAATTTGACGCTATTAAGGCTCTCTCTTGCATGGTTTTTGAATAGTACACGTTATCAAAACCAACGCTGTTTAATTCATTTTGCATCCTTTGGATTGATTTATTGTAAAAATCGTAATCTTTAACGTATTCTTCAATCCTTTGCTTCATCTTGTCCACGTCACCAATCTCTTCACATATTTTAACGGCATAGTCAACGCTTGAAATTGAGCTAGTGAGCAAGTTTGACACTACGCTAAATTGCTCTTCTTTTTTCTTCTTTACTTCACTCAATTTTATCTCTACAGCCGTAAAATCAAGTTGCACTTTAGAAAGTGTTTCCTTTGAAATAAGATAGTCGTTAATAACTTTATTTTCCTTTGAAACAAGACTTTTTATCTTATCGCTTACAAAAATTAAATTGTTTTCAAAACTTTCGATATTATCAACGATTTTTAAAAGTTTTACGTTTAGTGTATCGCTTTCTTTTTTCAAAATATCTAGTTGTTGCTCGGCAACTAATTGGGCATTACGAATATTTTCTTGCTCTTGCTCTAGCCTTGCTTTATTTACAGAACAAGACCTATATTCTTCCTCTAACTGCCTTTTAATTTTCATTGATTGTTTATACTTTTCAATAGCATTTTCAATAGACTCTTCGCCAACAGTTTTTATTACAGATATTTTATCTTCATAATATTTAAGCCTATTGCTATATTCACTTGATACGTATTCGTACAAATCACTTAAATTGGAATAAGTGTTTAGTTTAACCTGTTGATTAACGTAATACTCTATTTGATTTTTATACTCTTCTTTTAAAGCGACGTCGCCAATAGTTTCAAATACATCTGAAATTTTTATAACGTTTTCTATTTCTTTAACTTTGCATGTCAAATCTTGCTCTAAATTTGCATAATTTTGCAACGTTACGGCATTTTTTTGAAAATTTTTAGATAACGTGTCAAAATTAGCCGTACAATTTTTAATTTGCGATTGCAATTCAAAATATCTTGCAAAATCGACTTGAGCATTTAAAAGACGTTCTTTTTTATCTTCCTCTTCTTTTCTTTGACTTACTAACAACTCTAATTTTTCATACTCGTTTTTACAATTCTCGTAGTTTGTATTCGCTGTCATATACTCTTTTTCAAGAAGTAAAAATCTATTGTTGCAATCTTCAAACTCGGCGACGTATTTTTGAAATTTTTCCTCTTGCTCACAAATTTCGTTGGCTTTATCATAAAGAGATAGCCCAGCCTTTAACTCTTCTATTTCTGCGAGTTTTTGCGTCAAATTTTCAAAATTTTCCCTATCTAAATCAAGTTGCTTATTTAAATTGTAATAATATTGATTTTTGTCGATATAATCAGTGATTTTGACAAGTTTTTCATTTTCAATATCGAGCAAAATCTTGGTATTTTCTTCCTCTTTGCTCGCCAAATCAAGTGCATCTTTTGTGTCGCTTTCAAACTGTTTTAGATTTTCTTCTTTCAATTTAATTTGAAAATCAAGTTCACCCAATTTTGCCTTTAATTTTTCGTTGAAACGCTCGCCATAACGCTCAAGTGAAAAAAGTTTTTCAATAATTCTAACCCTGTCTGATTTTGTTGCTTTAACAAACTCAGAAAACTCCCCTTGAGGTAAAATAATACACTTGGTAAACTCGTTTTGACCAAGCCCTAAAATTTCTTCAATCATTTTGTTTACGTCGTTTGTTTGAGATGCCAAAACAACGGTTGAGCCAGACGTAGTTTCATATAAAGATGCTATCGCACCACCGTAAGTTCCATCTTTTTTAAGTTTAAAAGTTCTCTCAACAAGGTAACTTTTTCTAGAATCCTTGTGACAAAGTTCAAAACTCAAACTAACGTAGGCACTTTTACATCTTGCACTTATAAGTTCTAGCATTTTATGCCCACTTATTTCTCCATATAACGCAATGATAACCGAATCTAAAATAGTACTTTTTCCACTGCCCGTAGAACCAAAAATACCAAATAATCCATTTTTTGAAACGGTTTCAAAATCTATTTCAACCCTATCGGAAAAGCTTCTTATTCCTTGAATAACGAGTTTTAAAGGTTTCAAAATTTATTCCTCCAGCATAATTTCTAAATATGCATTTAAAATTTCTTCATCTGGTTGACTGCCGTATTTGCATTTATAAAATTCAACGAATAAATCTTTTTCAGATAAATTCTTTCTTCCTGTTTTTGTACCAACGTCAACACTTCCACTAAGTTCTAATCTAATTTTAGTTACGTTATTATACTTACTCTTTATTTCTGCAGTTTCTTCAAAGGTCAACGGCCTATTTGAAACTATGGTAAGATCTACGTAGTTGTCCATATTTTGACTTAAAACGCCTTCTACACCCTCAACGCCTAAACAACTTATTCTAGCAAGTTTTTTACCCGAATTTAAGGCGATTTCGTGTAAATTTTCAACGTTTCCATCTAAAATCTCAAATATAGTAACCGATTTTAAACTTCCCACCTCATCATACGAATATTGAATTGGCGAACCCGAATATATTATATTTCGCTCTTTAGAAATTACTTGTCTTTTATGCAAATGCCCAAGAGCCGTGTATTTACACTCGTTTGGTATAGCGTCTGGCGAAAGAACCTTTACCCCACCTAAATCTATATCTCTTTCCCCCTCGCTTCGACTACCGCCAAGCATAAATAAATGGGTTAATAATATACCTGCTTGCGTAGGCTTTTTGTTTGAAAATACGTTTGATAAAATATCTTTTGCCCTTTCACTAAAAGGTTGCTCTTTATCGATTGCATAACCAACGGGTGCTTCGCCAAAATATGGAACGGTAGCAATAAAGACCTCTTCCTTACCATTTGACAATGAAATATAACTATCTCCACAATCAATAAGATTGATACCATTATATTCTTTCTTTTCAAAATCGTTTTTTCCGTCGCAAATATATATACCACGCCTTGAAGCAAGTTGCTTAGATGCTGACAATCGATCCCCATCGTCGTGATTGCCACTAATACAAACAACAGTTATACCATTTTGAGAAAATGCGTCTACACATTGAAAAAATAAATTTTCTGCATCAGATGACGGAATAAACGTATCGTAAACGTCGCCGGCTATTAAAACTACGTTTACCTTTTCGTTAATAGCCACTTGTAGAATCTCGTTTAAAACGACTTTTTGCTCATCTAAACGCAATATTCCATCTAGTTTTTTGCCGATATGAAGGTCTGAGGTATGCAAAAATTTCATAATTATAATTGTTCCTAATTGGTGCTTTGACCACAAAATGTTGTGTTTTAAAAAATTGAGATTAAAATATCTTGATTTTTTATTAATAATATAATAATATATTTTAACAACAAAATCAAGCCAAATAGAGGAATTATGTCGTTTTGCACTTTTTCAAAAGAATTTAACGCCAACACAATTACATCAGTAGACAACAAGTTTATTGATATGTATCTGCCAATAGCAACAGGCGATGCCGTAAAGGTTTATCTTTACGGTCTTTACTCGTGCAATAACGACGAAGAATTAACTCTTGATAAGTTTGCAGAATCTATCAATTTAACTATTGAAGAAGTAAAAAATTGCTTTAAATTTTGGGAGGAATTCGGTCTATTAAACGTTTTAACGGAAGACCCTTTTACAGTAAAAT
>JAFVSF010000097.1 GCA_017503885.1 Clostridia bacterium | reverse complement strand
TTGCCGAGCGTAAAAGTAAACTCATTTATAGAGATGGAGATAAACTTTATAAAACGTTTGACCATACCTATTCAAAGTCTAGCATTTTAAACGAGGCTTTAAATCAGGCAAGAATAGAAGAAACAGGGCTTAACATACCTAAAATCATAGAGGTTTCGGTTATTGACGGTAGATGTGCTATTGTAATGGACTTTATCGAGGGTATTACTTTAGAAAAACTTATGGTTGCACATCCCGAAAAAGAGGATGAATATTTAAATTTATTCGTTGATATTCAACTTGATATTCACTCTCGTAGGTCGCCACTTTTGACTAAGTTTAAAGACAAGATGACGGATAAGATCTTTAAGTCTGATTTGGATGCGTCAACTCGTTACGATTTGGCAATTCGTTGGAGAGAAATGCCAGACCATAATAGCGTTTTACACTGTGACTTTAACCCGTCTAACGTTATAATTACTAGCAGTGGAAAGGCGTATATTCTCGACTGGTCGCACGCAAGCCAAGGAAACGCATCGGCAGACGTTGCAAAGACCTATCTTATTTTTGAACTTGAAGGGAAAAAGGACGTTGCTGAAAAATATCTTAAGTTGTTTTGTCAAAAAAGGGGTACGTCTGAAGGGTACGTAAGAAAATGGATTCCTCTTATTGCAGCGGCACAACTTATAAAGGGAAAGGCAGAAAATAGAGAAATTTTAATGAAACACGTAAATTCGGTGGAATAATGAAAAATACTAGTAAATTTGATAATAAAGTACAATTACTTAAATATAAGGTATTAAAAGAGGTTGCATCTCTTGCTTGGAATAACATTTTGCTTGAAAATATTACTGAAATTCCTAAAAAAATATCTTCAGGCAAAGTGCCAACTATGCGTTGTTGCGTATACAAAGAAAGGGCAATATTAAACGAGAGAGTAAAACTTGCAATCGGTGGAAATAGGTTTAACAAAAAGGTTATTCAAATTATTGATATCGCCTGTGAAGACTGTCCTACTGGTGGATACGAGGTTACCTCGGTTTGTAGAGGTTGTTTAGCCCATAGATGCGAGGACGTTTGTCCTGTTGGAGCAATATCTTTCGGTAGTGACCAAAAAGCACATATCGATAAAACTAAATGTATAGAATGTGGCAGATGTGCAGAGGCTTGCCCATATAATGCAGTAAATAACTACAAAAGACCTTGTGAGGTTAGTTGTAAGGTGCATGCTATTTCTATGGGCGAAAATAAAGAGGCTAAAATCGACTATGATAAGTGTATCGCTTGTGGTGCTTGCGTGTATCAGTGTCCGTTTGGTGCAATTACCGACAGATCGTATATTTTGGACGTAATAGATATTATAAAGGGTGCAGACGGTGGAAAAAATTATAAGGTTTACGCAATGATTGCACCGTCGATTGCAAGTCAGTTTAGATATGCAGAACTAGGACAAGTTTTATCTGCAATTAAACTTTTAGGCTTTACAGATATAGCAGAGGTTGCCTACGGTGCAGACGTCGTTGCAAAAAAAGAGGCTAAAGAGTTAGAGGAAAAGGGCTTTTTAACGTCCTCCTGTTGTCCTGCTTTCGTGTCGTATATCGAAAAGAATTTTCCACAACTTAAAGAACGTATATCGCACAATTTATCTCCTGCTGGTACTCTTGCAAAAATAATTAAAGAAAAAGAGCCTACGGCAAAAACTGTTTTTATAGGACCTTGCACGGCAAAAAAGACAGAATTTCAACGTGAAGAATATCAAGGTCTTGTCGATAGCATAATTACGTTTGAAGAATTACAAGCATTAATTGATAGTAAAGACATAGACGTTACGACTTTAGAACCAACTTCTATAGATGAGTCTTCTTATTTTGGAAGAATATTCGCTCATTCTGGAGGTTTGTCTGAAGCAGTTAAACAAGCAGTTAAAGAAAGCGGAACTGAGTTTGAGGCTTCGCCGATTGCTTGTAGTGGAATAGAAGAGTGTAGAATTGCTTTGCTTAGAGCAACAAAGGGCGTACTTCCTCATAATTTTATCGAGGGTATGGCTTGTAAAGATGGGTGTATTAGTGGTGCAGGATGTTTAAGTCACGGCGAAAAAAATCGCAAAAAGATAACTGATTATGCAGAATCTGCAACGGCAAAAACCATTGAAGAAAGTGTGTGTAATAAGCAATAATCGACTTATAGACGGCTTTTGAGGTAAAATTATGAAAATAGGAATTGTTAGCAGTGCTTATTTAAGGCGTTACGGAATAAAAGACGGTGCAAAAAAAATGAAAGCCCACGGTTATGATGCCGTTGACTTTCAAGACCTAGTAAATACTGAAACGGAGTTTTTTAATCTTAACGAAAAAGACTTTGAAAAGGTTTTAAAAGAACAAAGAAATATCATTGAGAGCGAGGGGCTTATAGTTAGCCAAGCCCATGGCCCATGGCGTTTTCCTGTTCAAGATTATACTTTTGCAGACCGAGAAGAAAGACTCGAGTCAATGAAAAAGGGTGTTAGAGGTACGGCTTATCTTGGCTCGAAAAATTTTGTTATTCATCCTATTATGCCTTTTGGTTTGGATTGTCTAGACAAGGCAAAAGAAAATAGAGAGATAAATGCAGAATTTTTCTATAAACTTTGCCGTCATGCCGAAGATTTTGGTGTTGACGTGTGTCTCGAAAATATGCCGTTTTTACATTTGCCAATTTCTTCGGTGGAAAGTGTTGTTGACTTTGTAAAAGAAATGGGGTTGAGTAATTTTAAGGTGTGTTTAGATACGGGGCACGATTTAATTTGGGGCAATCAACCTGCCAAATCAGTGGGGGTAATCGGCGACCTTTTAGCGTGCATACACGCACACGATAACGATGGCGTACACGATTATCACCAAAACCCTAAAACAGGTGTTTGCGATTGGGTGGATTTTTCAAAAACTCTTAAAGAATCGGCTTATAGAGGGGTTTTTAGCCTAGAAACGACTGCAAAAGAGTTTGAAGATCAATCGGAAACCGAGTTTGAAGAACTAAAACTTATTCAAACTGTGAGAGATTTATTTGGATAAATAAATGCAAAAAGAGTGAAACGTATGGGCGTTTCCCTTAGGGATTTTAATTGAATAAATCATAAAACTCGTCTTTTAATAAGTCGAGTTTTCTTTTACCACGCAAAACAAATTGAATTAGATTTTATTTTATGTTATAATAAACTCACCGATAAATAAGAATTTGACGGAGTGTATAATGAGCAAAAAATTAACCGAAATGAGTTTAGAAGAACTGTGGCAGTTGTTTCCTATCATTTTAACAGAACATCAAGAGTGTTGGAAAGAATGGTATTTGGAAGAAGAAACCCTGTTAAAGAAAGTTCTTCCAAAAGTCCAAAGGATAAGTAATATAGGAAGTACCGCGATTTCTTCCATTTGGGCAAAGCCTATTGTTGATATTCTCGTGGAAGTTCTCAAAGAAAGCAACTTGTTTGATTATAAAGATTTGATTACAAACAACGGCTATATTTGTATGTCGCAAAGCGAAGAT
>JAFVSF010000096.1 GCA_017503885.1 Clostridia bacterium | reverse complement strand
TTTTATCAAAAAGTTCTTTCTTTGCCATAAAATAGATTTTTTGCTTAAACATAGTCGCTATTGCAAAGCAATCAATCATACCTAAATGGTTAGAAACAATGATATAGTTTTCATCTTTTGGTAGGTTTTCTAACCCCTTAACTTTCATACGATAAAAAGCCTTTATGATAGGAAAAACTATTCTTCTACAAATTTTGTGAAACATCTATTATCTACTCCTTACGTCGGAAAGAATGCAGTTTACAACCTCTTCGATAGTCATATTTGAAGTGTCGACAACTACTGCGTCGTCTGCTTGCTTTAATGGAGCAAACTCTCTATGGCTATCGTTATAATCTCTTTGCTTAATTTCTTCGTGCAAAGCATCAAATTCAACAGGAGTTCCTCTTTCAATAAGTTCTTTATATCTTCTCTCTGCTCTAACCCTACTATCTGCAGTAACGAAATACTTGTATTTTGCATTTGGCAAAACAAAAGAACCGATATCTCTTCCGTCTAAAACGCAGTCAAGTGATTCTGCAATTTTCCTTTGCATTTCAACCATTTTAAGTCTTACGCATTTGAGTGCAGAAACGTCTGATGCAAGCATAGAAACCTCTGGTCTTCTTATAGCCAAAGAAACGTCTTCATCATCTAAAATAGTAACTTGAGCACCGTTTTTATACTCAATTTTAAGGTTAATATCATTAATAAATGCTGAAACAGCCTCTTCATCTTTTACTGAAACGCCCATTTTAACACACTTTAAACCACAAGCTCTATACATAGCTCCGGTGTCTAAATATAAAATATCAAGCTCTTTTGACAATACTTTTGCTACGGTAGATTTTCCACTACCTGCTGGTCCATCTAATGCAATATTAATCATAATTTTATCCCCCTTTTCGTTTATGAGTTGCCTGCAACGTAACCTGTACACGCTGCAACCGTTATATTAAAGCCACCAGTTAGTGCGTCAACGTCGATGACTTCTCCTGCAAAATAAAGCCCTTTTACAAGTTTACTTTCCATTGTTTTTGGATTAATTTCTTTAGTACTTACACCACCTGCCGTAACTATCGCCTCGTTTAAATCTCTAAGCGAAGCAGGTTTCATAGTAAATCCTTTTATTGTATCTACAAGTTTTTTGCGATTTTCAGACTTAAATTCGCTATTTTTTATTTCTCCGTTTATACCTGCACTCTTAATTATGACAGGAATCAAACCTTTTAAAAGTAAGTCATCAAGAGAATTTTTAACTTGTTTGTTTTTATATTTATCAAAATCTCTTAAAATTCTAGCATCTAACTGCTCGTCTGAAAGAGCAGGTTTTAAGTCTAATTTAAAAGTTATGTCGTTTGCATTACTTCTATTTATATAGCTTGATGCCGACAGAACGATTGGACCGGAAATACCGAAATGTGTAAATAGCATTTCGCCGAAATCACTAAAAATTTGTTTTTCTCCCAGGTATACTGTAAGTCTAACGTTTTTTAGCGAAATTCCTTGTAATTGCTTGAAAAAATCGCCTTTAAGATTGATTCCACAAAGTGCAGATTTTGGCTCTACTATAGTATGACCTAACGTTTTAGCAAATTTAAAACCATCACCTGTACTACCCGTTAAAGGATAACTTACACCACCAGTACAAACGATTACTTTATTACACTCTATTTTATCTTTATCAGTTGTTACCGAACAAATTTTTCCGTCTTTTTGATTAACGCTTAATACAGTTTCGTTTAGTTTAATTTCAACACCTGCATCTTTAAGATAACTTTCTAAACACTTCGTTATATCGCTTGCCTTATCGCTTATAGGGTAAACTCTATTGCCCCTTTCAGTCTTAAGTGGTGTTTTTTTGCTCAAAAACTCCATAAATTTCTCGGGAGAAAACCTATAAATTGCTCCCATTAAAAATTTAGGATTAGAAACAACGTTTTCTAAAAACTCCTCTTCAGTACAATCGTTAGTAACGTTACATCTACCCTTGCCACTAATATAAAGTTTTTTGCCGAGTTTTTCGTTTTTCTCAATTAATACAACGTCATTACCCGAAACTGCACTAAAATACGCAGATATTAGCCCAGCAGGACCTCCTCCAATTACAACGGTTTTCATTAAAAGTTAAAATCCTTAAATTTTTCTAAAATTTTGTATGCAGTTCTATTATATATTATCGGCGTAACTGTTACAAAACCTTTTTTTGCATAGGCTACGTCGCAATTTTCATCTTCAATTTCTTCTACAGGATTACCAACAAGTTGATAAGTATCCTCAGCAGTTTTTATATAATTATCAGTATATAAATGTATGCCAAGTGGCACGATTTTTACACCATTTTCTTTACCATTTGGGAAATTTACGTTTAAGGTATAGTCTGGCGAAGAAATGCTTACTATCTTATCAAAAACTCTTTCTAACGTTTGAATGTTCGCATTAAAATCACAGTTAGAATGGGAATAATTAGAAAAAGCAATGCCCTTTATACCAAAAAAATTACCTTCCAAACAAGCAGAAATAGTACCCGAATACACTGTATCACTACCTAAATTATGTCCTTTATTTATACCAGAACATATCAAATCAAACTTAATATCTTTAAAATAGTGCACGGCGAATTTTACACAGTCGGCAGGAGTGCCACTCATAGCAAAAGTTCTGTATTTATCTGTAATTTTTATCTCTTTAACAACGATATCTTTAAAAATTGATAAAGAATGGGAAAATGCCGAACGGTTACCGTCCGGCGCAACGACTATAACGTCGTGTTTTATTGAAAGGAAATCGGCGAGGGCTTTTATACCCTCGCTCATAATTCCATCGTCATTAACAACTAATATTTTCATACGGGATATACGCCGTCAACGTTGTCTGCTAAATCTTTATCTACAGCCTTTTTGTTTGCAAGTCTCCACTTAAAGTAGTTGATTGCAACTTCATTGAAAAGAGCGTATGATAAAACGTCCTCTTCTTTTGTATAATATTCAGCAATTTCTGCCTTGTATTTCTCATATTCAGGCTCGATAAGGTCTGCTGGACGACAAGTAATAATCTTTTCATCGCCAACGACTTTCTTAACAATTTCAGCATCTGGCTCTGCAGGAAGTCTGCCGTATTCGCCCTTTAAAAGAGCCTTAAACTCTTTTGTAACCATCTTGTATCTCTCGCCGTTTAATACGTTTAATACTGCTTGAGTACCAACGATTTGGCTTGTAGGAGTTACGAGTGGTGGATAGCCTGCATCCTTTCTAACGTTTGGAACTTCAGCCAAAACTTCATCAAGTTTATCAAGTTTACCTTGTTGCTTTAATTGATTCATAAGGTTAGAAAGCATACCACCTGGAACTTGATAAATTAAAGTATTTACGTCAACCTTTCTTACGTTAGGATTGAGTGAGCCAGATTTTTCAAGTTCGGTTGCAACGCTTTTGAAGTGGTCGGTAATAGGAACAAGTTTAGTAAGGTCAATACCAGTATCGTATTCAGTGCCTTGTAAAGTTGCAACAAATGCTTCTGTAGCAGGGTTTGCAGTACCGTTACCAAGAGAAGAAAGTGCCGTATCAACTATATCACAACCAGCCTCGATTGCTTTGAGGTTTACCATATCGCCAGTACCCGTCGTATTGTGGGTATGAAGGTGAATTTTAGTTTCTGGCTTTAACACTGCCTTCATTGCTTTTACAAGCTCGTAAGCCGTGTAAGGAAGAAGAAGGTTTGCCATATCTTTAATACAAATGTTGTCTGCACCTAAAAGTTCAAGTTCTTTTGCAAGTCTAACGAAATAATCGTTAGTATGAACTGGGCTTGTAGTATAACTGATTGCAGCCTCGCATATTCCACCATATTTTTTGATTGCTTTCATAGCAGTTTCAAGGTTTCTAACGTCGTTTAACGCATCGAATACTCTTATAACCTTAACACCATTTTTGATAGAATATTCAACGAATTTTTCAACAACGTCGTCAGAATAATGCTTGTAACCTAAAAGGTTTTGACCTCTTAAAAGCATTTGAATTGGAGTGTTTTTAAGGTGTGACTTTAACGTAGTAAGTCTTTCCCATGGATCTTCGTTTAAGAATCTAAGACAAGAGTCAAACGTTGCACCACCCCACGCCTCTAATGAATAATATCCTATTTCGTCAAGAGCATCGAGTGCAGGAAGCATTTGACCTAAAGTCATTCTTGTTGCAGCCTGCGACTGATGAGCATCACGAAGAATTGTATCTGTAATATATACTTTTGACATATTTCTGGTTTCCTTTCTATATAATTATCAGTTAAGCCAATACTTCTTTTTATCCA
>JAFVSF010000095.1 GCA_017503885.1 Clostridia bacterium | reverse complement strand
TAGTATCTAGTCCGCAAGGTCCACCGCCGAATTTTTCCGCCATAGCAAGAAGAAGTTTTATGTCCGTATTATCTAACCCTAATTCATCTATTTCAAGCATTTTAAGAGCACCCTTTGAGTCTGAAAGTTCTAAAGATTTATGTCCTTTTACAACCGAATAATCTCTAACTCTTCTTAAAAGCCTATTTGCTATTCTAGGAGTTCCTCTGCTTCGCTTTGCAATTTCAATTGCTGCGTCGTGTTCAATAAACACTCCGAGCATTTTTGATGCCCTTTCAACGATTTCCGTAAGTTCGGAAATGGAATAATTTTCTAATCTACAAATAACGCCAAATCGGTCTCTTAAAGGTGGAGAAAGCATGCCTGCACGAGTAGTTGCCCCTACCAACGTGAATTTAGGCAATGGTAATTGTACGCTTTGTGCGGAAGGACCTTTTCCGACAATAAAATCAAGAGTATAGTCTTCCATAGCAGGATACAAAATTTCTTCAACGTTATGGTTTAGCCTGTGAATTTCGTCGATAAACAAAACGTCGTTTTCATTTAGATTAGTTAAAATGGCGGCAAGGTCGCCAGCACGCTCTATGGCTGGTCCGCTAGTAACTTTAATTTGAGTACCTAATTCTGAGGCAATAATGTGTGCAAGCGTAGTTTTACCAAGACCGGGAGGGCCGTATAAAAGAACGTGGTCTAAAGCATCGCCACGCATTTTTGCCGCAGCAATGCCAACTGCAAGATTATCTTTTACCTTATCTTGCCCAACGTAACCTTCCATTGATTTAGGTCTTAAAACGTTTTCAACTTCGTTATCCGTTTCGTCACGAGTGCTCATTACAAGTCTTTCTTCTTCCATAAAAAACCCTTAATCAAATCTTCCCCATATTTTTAATAGAAAACTTTATAAGTTCTTCCATAGTTTTTGCGCCGTTTTGCTCTGCCTTTTTCAAGGCTACAACGCACTCTGATTTTGTAAAACCTAAACTCATAAGTGCTATTACGGCATCATTATTTACTTCCGTTTCTTTAGTAGTAACCGTAATTTCGCCAGAACTTGTATCTACAGAACCGACGTTTTCTTTTAATTCTAAAATAATACGCTCCGCCGTTTTTTTGCCCAAGCCTTTAATAGACGAAAGCGCCTTTACGTTAGAGGTAGCAATTGCAAGCACAAGTGAGGTAATATCCATATTAGAAAGAATAGTTATACCCATTTTTGGACCGATTCCAGAAACGGAAATTAATTTTAAAAACATCTTTTTTTCTTGTAGGTCGGAAAATCCGTATAAAGAAATTCCATCTTCCTTTACAGCCATATAGGTATAAACTTCGCCCTCACCGTTTGCGACAAGCTTATTATAAATTGTGGTTGAGCAAGAAACTTCATAACCTATTCCGTTATTTAAAAGAATAACTACTCCGTCTTCTGCATCTAAAACCTTACCTTTCAAATACCCTATCATATTACTTAATTTACTACCTTAATAAAAATTTATATACTAAATAATCCGCCGAGCCTTTTTGTCTGTGCGTGAGTTAAGGCTACGGCTAATGCGTCTGCCGCATCGTCTGGACGAGGTACGGCAGGCAATCTTAAATATGTTTTTACCATCTGTTGAATTTGACGCTTATCCGCCCTTCCGT
>JAFVSF010000094.1 GCA_017503885.1 Clostridia bacterium | reverse complement strand
TTGCAACTAGTAGTTGTCAATGAATTGTAAAATTTTTCGAGTTTAAAAAACATTAATCGCCATTGACTTTAACCTATTTTATAATATAATAGAAGTATGAAAAAATTTAGATTTTGTTATTCTCCTCTCGTTTGGTGCTTGCTAGTTTTAGTAATAGGGCTAAGTATTGCCGGTTCAATTAAGAGTGTGCTAACTTTGTTAGCGAAAATCAATGGAGGCTCGAGTTCTCTTGTTGGAGATATACTTTTAATAGTAATAAACGTTACGTTATTAGTTTTCTCGGTTAGCGTTTCCGTTTTTGGAAATTATATAATTAAAGGAAACACTCTTTACTCTTATTTTGGTTTTATTAGAACAAAATCTGACGTTAACGACGTAGTACAGATAACCTTATTCAAGAAAAGCAATAAATTAGTAGTATATTTTAAGGACGCTAAATATTCGGTAATAGTTATATCTGAAAAGTTTTACGAACCTTTTATTTTGGCTCTTCGTGAAGTAAATAAGTCTATTATTTATACTTCGGAAATAGACGGAGAAGACGAGCCTAAAAAATTTTGACAAAAAAATTAGTTACGTCATAAAATATTATTGACATTATAGACAATAAAGTGTAAACTGAAATTAATTTAATGTCCGGTAGGTGAGGCTACCATAGGGATACGGATTGCTGCCGCGAAATAGTGGAGACACTACAAGAGGGTTAGCAGACTATGTCGAAAACAAGGCATAATCTAATGCAATTACACCGCCCTATGATGCTAAAGCTCACATGGTTACTTCCTTAGTATTTAAGGAGATTTTGTCAACTATCCTACCGCACGGTAGGATTTTTTTATACACTAAGGAGGTAAGATATGAACGAAGAATTAGAAATAAAATTCGAGCAATTATCTCAACTTTTTACTGACAGAAAATTTCAAATATTAAGGGAGCAAATTTCTGAAATAGAGCCTGCAGATATTGCTATTTTTATTGAAGAAAGACTTGATGAAAAAGAAAGAATTGTTTTCTTCCGACTTTTACCTAAAGAGTTTGCTAGCGACGTTTTTATTGAATTTGACTCTGACACGCAAGAAAACTTAATTAACTCTTTAACCGATAAGGAATTAAAAGCCGTAATTGACGATATGTTCCTTGACGATACAGTTGACGTTATCGACGAGATGCCTGCCAACGTAGTAAAAAGAATTTTAAAGAACTCTACCCCACAAGACAGAAAACAAATTAACGAACTTTTAGAGTATTCTGACGATTCCGCAGGCTCTTTAATGACTACGGAATACGTTTCTTTCAACGCAAAGAACACTGTATCCGAAGCCTTTGATAAGATTAGAAAAACAGGACCTGACAAAGAAACGATTTACACCTGTTACGTTACCGACTCAAAAAAACATCTTCTCGGCGTAGTATCAGTTAAAGACTTATTGCTTGCAAAACCAGACGATATAGTTGGTGAAATTATGGACGACAACGTTATTTCCGCCGAAACTTTTGAAGATAAAGAACACGTTGCGATGAAGTTTTCTAAGTATGGCTTTATCGCTTTACCCGTAGTAGATAAAGAGGGTTGCCTTGTAGGTATAGTAACCGTTGACGACGCCGTTGACGTTATTCAAGAAGAGGCCACGGAAGACGTTCAGAAGATGGCTGCTATTTTGCCTACCGAAAAGCCTTATTTAAAGCAATCTACTTGGAGCATCTGGAAAGCAAGAATTCCTTGGTTACTTATCCTTATGCTTTCCGCCACCTTTACGAGTATGATTTTATCAAGTTACGAAGAAGCTCTTATGATAATTTCTAGCGGAGTTCTTTACACGTTTGTTCCTATGCTTATGGGAACGGCAGGAAACGCAGGTGGTCAGTCATCCGCTACGGTTATCCGTGCAATTGCTCTTGACGAAGTTAAGTTTAAGGATATTTTTAGAGTTATATGGAAGGAGCTTAAAGCCTCGCTTTTACTAGCTTTATCAGTCGGAGTAATTTGTTTTGCAAAACTTATGCTTATTGATAGACTTTTTAATCCTAACGTCAGTTGGGGCGTTGCCGGAGTAGTTTCATTAGTATTAGTTGTGGCTATTATTATTGCAAAGTTTATGGGTTGTGTTCTTCCACTACTTGCTAAAAAATGCAGACTTGACCCTGCGGTAGTCGCAAGTCCGTTTATTACTACCATTGTAGATGCTTTATCTCTAATTATTTATTGTGCACTTGCAATAGCCTTTGTACCATTGTTATAATTAAAAATATTAAATGGGGTTGACTTTGGTCAACCCCATTTTTTTAACTAATAAATTTACGCCTTCTAATTATTTTCAATATTTTGTTTAAGCAAGGCTTTAATATCTTCTAATAAGGCTTCGGTAGTGTGTTTTGCTGCCT
>JAFVSF010000093.1 GCA_017503885.1 Clostridia bacterium | reverse complement strand
ATATGTGGAGGATAAAAATGAAAAAAATCTTAAAAAATATAATTTTAGTTGTTGTCAGTGTTGTATTGTCATTTTCTTTAGTTGCTTGCTTACAAACTTATGGTACTGATAGTGGAAGTGAGGTAGAGTCGCTAGAGTCTTCTTTAGAATTGGTTGGCGAGCCAAGATCTTGGCAAGAGTCCAAGTCGTTTCTTAAAGAAAGAGGTTACGACGTATATGAGATAAAAGGAAGAGTTTTGGAAGTTTTGCAGAGTAGTTATGAGGGCGTTACCGGTGGTTTTTCCGCTTATAATAATGATAAAGGTACAGAAATAACGGTTTATGTATTTGATACTGAAGATCAAGCAACAAACTTTTATACTGAACTAACTGGATATGAAAAATTTATATTAGAAAACTTTGTTATTTTTTCTACAGAACAAGGCATGCAAGATGCAAAATGGGCGTTTAACGTTAAATAAAGATTAAGGGATTTGCAAAGAGCAAATCCCTTTTTATATGGTAACAACAATTTTGATGGCAAATTATTTTAATATTTGTAACACGTCGCTAACTTTTTTAATTTCGTAAGTTATCGGCAGGTTAGGGGTTACGTTTGTATGGTTTAAATAGCAAGTGTCAATTCCGTTTTCTAGTCCTAAAGGAATATCTGATACTAAGGAATCGCCGACTATTAAGGCTTTTTTTGCGTCAAATCCATCTATTTGGCTGACGACCATGTCATAATACTTTTTAGACGGTTTACTAGTTCCCATTTCATCAGATATAAATATGCCGTCAAAATATTTTCCAATGTCCGAAAGTTTCAATCTTCCTCTTTGTACGTTTGCCAAGCCGTTTGTAATAAGGTATATTTTTTTACCAAGGTTTTTAACGCCTTCAAGAGTTTGGATAGTGTCAGGGTAGAGGATTGCCGTTTCGGACAAGCTTTTTTCATATATTGGCATAAATTCTTCAGCGTTGATTTTAAATCCTATAGCCTTGCCAAAATCTACGAAACGCATTATTTTAAGTGCGCTTTTTTCAACTTTGCCAAGTGAGAATAAATCCCAATAGCCTTGGTTAATTTCTCGATAGATTTCGTAGTAACCATCTTGGTATGGTACGCCGAGTTTTAGGCAGGTTTCTTTAAAACATTTTTCTGCAGTTTTTTGAAAGTCAAACAACGTGTCGTCTGCGTCAAATAATATAAAATCGTAATTCATAACAAAATTGTATCAAACAAAATGTAAAAAATCAACTGATTAATCTAAATTTAAAAATTCCATTGACTAAAAGGAAATAAAATTATATAATAATTAAGATGAATATAATCGGAGGCATATATGGGCAAAGAGATTATAAAGATAGTTGCCGAAACTAAAGACTATCTTTGGGGTGGTAACAAATTAAGGAATTACGGCAAAGTTTCTGACAAAGAAAAAATAGCAGAAAGTTGGGAACTTTCATATCATAAAGACGGTCCGTCAAAAACGTTAAACGGAGAACTTTTATCGAGCGTTTTAATGCCTAGCGATTTAGGTAAAAACGTAAATGATTTTGAAGATTTTCCTGTGCTTGTAAAACTTATTGATTCAGCAGATTATCTTTCTGTGCAAGTACATCCAAGCGACGATTATGCCCTTAAAAACGAAGGGCAATTCGGTAAAACCGAAATGTGGTATATCGTTGACTGTGACGAGGGTGCAGGTATATATTTAGGTCTTAAAAAAGATACCGAAAAAGAGGTTTTTAAAAAGGCAGTTGAAGATGGCACGGTAACAGATCTTCTTAATTTTTACGAGGTAAAAAAGGGAGATTGGTTTTTTATCAAGTCGGGTACAATTCACGCAATAGGTAAAGGCGTAACCGTATGTGAAATTCAACAAAACAGTAATTTGACTTATAGAGTTTACGATTTTAAGCGTAAAGGACCAGATGGAAAAGAAAGACCTCTTCACGTTGAAAAGGCTTTAACCGTAGCAAATTTTAGTGAGTTTTCTAATAGTCGTTTAGACGTACAAATGGGCAATAAACGACTTATAGGGGCATCTAAGTATTTTTCTGCTTACTTTACAGAGGTTAAAGGAGATGAAGAATACGTTGCAGATAAACACTCTTTCGTTGCCGTTACTTGTATTGAAGGTGCTGGCAAAATTGAGGGTAAGGACTTGGTAAAAGGCGACACTTATTTTGTTCCTGCCTCTTACGGCGAATTTAAAATAGAAGGCGAGGTAAAATGTATTTTAACAGAGGTTAGAAAGTACTACGTAGGTATTGACCTTGGTGGTACTTTTATAAAGGGTGGCATTTGTGATGACCTCGGCAACATTATTGTAAACGATAAAGTTCCTACTGAAACAGAATTTGGTGCAGATAGGGTTATGCACAACATATCAAAACTTACTTTTATGCTTTTAGATAAAGCAGGGCTTTCCGTTGGCGACGTAGAGGGGTTAGGTATGGGTGTTCCAGGTATGATTGACAGTAAAAACGGAACTGTAATTTTCTCTAACAATTTCAACTGGAAAGACGTTAAAATTTGCAATGGAATTAAAGCGAGAACAGGGTTAGATGCAGAGATTTCAAACGACGCTAACGTTGCGGCTCTTGGCGAGGCAACTTTTGGTTCGGGCAAAGATTTTGACGATATGATACTTCTCACTCTTGGAACTGGTGTTGGTGGTGGTATTGTCGTTGATAAAAAACTTATTGAAGGTAACAAATGTGCAGGGGCAGAACTTGGTCACGCTGTTATAGAGTCAAACGGCGAGCAGTGTACTTGTGGTAGAAAGGGATGTCTTGAAGCCTATGCGTCTGCAACGGCACTTATTAGAGATACTAAACGTGCTATGGAGGCTCATAAAGATAGTAAAATGTGGGAGATAGGCAGTTTAGACAAGGTAACTGGTAAAGTTGCGTTTGACTATAAAGATTGTGACCAATATGCAAAAGAGGTTGTAGATAACTATATCGAAAAACTTGCTTGTGGTATCACTAACTATGCAAATATATTCCGTCCACACGCAGTTATTTTAGGTGGTGGTGTTTGTGCACAAGGCGATAATCTTATTAAACCTTTACAAAAGATTGTTGACAGAGACGTGTTTGCAGGCGAACTTGGTCCTAAGTGCGAAGTTAGAATAGCAACCTTAGAGAATACTGCGGGTATTTTGGGTGCAGTTGCTCTCGTTATGAATAAAAATTCATAATTAGGTTTACAAATTGTAAAAATAGGCGATTTTGTCTTTCTCAAAGGTTGACAAAATCGCCTTTAAATTATATACTAGATAAGTATTTAAAGAGGCAACCCCTCAAAAAGGATGCTTAAGATGAAAGAATTTTTTAAAATTTCGCTTGCTGGCGACCTTGGTAGTGGCAAAAGTACGGTTGGTGCAATCTTGAAAGAAAGGTTTAATGCTGAAATTGTTTCTATTGGTCAAATTCAAAGGGCTATGGCTGCAGAACTTAAAATGGACACCTGTGAGTTTAATAAGTATCAAGAAACTCATCCGGAGTTTGATAAAATTTTAGATACTAAACTTGCAGATTACGAGCCACAAGAAGGCAACTTTATTTTTGATTCTCGTATGGCGTGACACTTTGTTCCAAGTGCGTTCAGTGTATATCTTGCTTGTGATGGTAAAGAGGCTGCTAGAAGAGTTATCGAGGCTAACCGTCAAGATGAAACGTATGACAGTGTTGAAGAGGCTTTTTCAAGACTTTTACTTCGCCGTCAAAGAGAGCAAAAAAGATATCACGACTTTTATAACGTTGACATAACTGATATGTCAAACTATCAACTTGTTGTAGACACGACTGGCAAAACTCCTATAGAGGTTGTAGACGAAATCGTTGCAGGTTGGAAAAGATATTTAGAAAATAATTAATTGGAGATAGAATAATGCATTGGGCTGAAAGATTAGCAGATGAATTAATAGCAGAAAATCCTGGTAAGGAAGAGTTTTTATGTGCAGCAGGCACAAGCCCTTCAGGGTCAGTACATATTGGTAATTTTAGAGACATTGCAACGCCGTATTTCGTTGTAAAAGCACTTAGAGCAAAGGGTAAAAAAGCAAAGCTTATGCTTTCTTGGGATGATTTTGATAGACTTAGGAAAGTTCCTAAAAATATTGCCCCTATCGCTCCCGATTTTGAAAAGTATATCGGCATGCCTTATTGTATGATCCCAGACCCATACGGCAAGTATTCTTCTTATGCCGAGTATAACGAAAAGGAATACGAAGAGTCACTTAAAGAGATGGGTATTGATATTGAGTATCGTTATCAAGGTCAAGAGTATATGTCTGGCAGATACGTAGAAGGTATTATTACTGCTATGCATAAGAGAAAGGAAATTTACGATATTTTAATGAACTATAAGACTCAAGATAGCGACGAGGGCGAGAGGGAATTATACTACCCAATCAGTGTATATTGTTCTCAATGTAAAAAGGATTTTACAACCGTTCTTTCTTACAATGAAGAGACTGAAGAGATTACTTATAGATGTAAGGCTTGTGGCAAAGAAGAAACTGTAAGTTTAAGAGAATATCATCTTGTTAAACTCATGTGGAAAATCGACTGGCCAATGCGTTGGGGT
>JAFVSF010000092.1 GCA_017503885.1 Clostridia bacterium | reverse complement strand
TGGGCTACACTTTTGTTATAAACTAAAAATCCCTAACGGAACAGCACTTTACCGCTTCCTTTTTTCGTTGTTAAGGTTTATTAATGTTCTTTTAAAGTTTGCTCTTTATAGCCACACTTTACGCATTTGCCGTCCTTGTAATCGTGTTTTTCGTAATTGCCCCTTTCAGTGCAGTCTGAAAACCTACATTCGTGCCAATGATAGCCTGCGTTAGATTCCCATCTTCTTCTAAACTTGTGCTTGTCGTGTTCGCCACCAAAAAGTGCACAAGACGTCATTGATATACAAGTTACTAAACATAAAACAAACGCCAATAATTTTTTCATACTATTTTCTTCCTTTTTTCTTTGCTTTTTTAAGTAGTTTTTTTAAGTCCTCTCTATCTATTAGTTCAACCTTATTCGCTTTTGCAAGTTCGATTGCAGATTTAGTAAAACTTCTATTAGTAAGAACACAAACTCTATCTAATTTATAGAACTTTTTGCCTGCGACAGCCTCTTGTACGGCAGAATTGCCAACTGAATTAGAGTATCTTTTTAATTGTATGCCCGTCTTTTTAAAATGCTTTTTAATAATTAGGTCTATGCCTTGGTCGCCACTTTTTTTAGTTTGTTCAACTTTATAACCAAGAGTTTTATAAACTGTTTTCATAAACTCTTCAAAGTCGTGACCATTCATTCTGTCAATTCTAAAAAGCGACCATTTATATTTTTTTACTAGCAGGTAAACAAGGCAAATTAGTATAATTGCTATAAGCACGGCAAAAAACAAAATTTGCCACTTGTCTATTGAGTTGTTTTTCGCACAAATATTATACATAAACCCCTGTATAAGTCGATTAACTGATTTTTTAAGCGTTATCTTTTGGTGTTTTCTATTTTATCTAAAATCTCGCAAATTCTATCCAAATCGTCACGAGTGTAGTAGTCTACGTAAATTCTACCTTTATTATCGTTGCCAATAGCCGTAACTTTTGTACCAAAACTTCTTTGCATTCGGTCGACCATATCTCTAAGTTCTTTAGAAATAGTTGGCTTTGGCTTTTTCTTTTCTTCTGGTGGGGTAAGGAAGTTTCTAACTAACTTTTCAACCTCTCTAACACTTAAATCTTCGGCAATAACTTTGTCAGCAAAGGCACGTTGTTTATTTTTAGGAATAGTAATAAGTGCTCTAGCGTGTCCGGCAGAGAGTTTTCCGTCGGCAACTAAAATTGAAACTTCTGGTGCTAGGCTTAAAAGTCTTAAAGTGTTTGCTACCGATGAACGACTTTTACCAAGCCTTTCGGCAAGTTCTTCTTGAGTTAAATTAAACTCTTCCATAAGTTCTTTCATTGCCTCAGCAGTTTCAATAGGGTTTAAGTCTTCCCTCTGCAAATTTTCAATGAGAGATACTTCTTTTATTTGCTTTTCGGTGTAGATTTTTACTATTGCAGGAATAGTTGTAAGCCCTGCCATTTTAGATGCTCTAAAACGTCTTTCGCCTGCAATTATCATATACTTATTTGCCGTTTTACAAACGACTATAGGCTGAATAACGCCGTGTTGTTTTATAGATTCTGCAAGTTCATAAAGGGCTGTATTGTCAAAAAACTTTCTTGGTTGATGAGGATTGCCGTAAACGTCTTTAACGTTTAAAATAACTACGCTTTCGCCGTTATAAACGTTTTCGCTTTTTATGGCTTCTTTTAAAAAAGCATCTTCTTCTTTAAGTTCGCTTTCAGTTATAAGACCATCGTCGTTAAACGTAAGTTGCTTAGCCATATTTTTACCCCCTCCTTTTTAAAGTTTTATTTACTTCGCAAAAGTGCGTTAACTGTTTCGCTTTTAAAACCTTGGTGACCGACAAGGTCTACCAAGTCTTTTAAAGCTCACGAGCCTTCTTTTGCTCGTAACTAAACCTTTAAACACACGCTATATAGGTCTAGTAACGACACGCTCCCAACGTCACGTTGCCTCGCAAACTAAACCTTAAATTTTTAAAATTTTATTTATTTCGCAAAAGTGCGTTTAACGTAATGTTTTTACTAAAAACCATACAGCCGACGGGTAATCCGTCGGCTTATAAGTTGATTAATCGTTATTTTTAGTGTTTTTGTCGTCTTGTTTAGCAGACTCTTCTACCTTTTCTTCAGCCTTGATTTCTTCCGTCCTTTCTTCAACTGGAGCGATAACCTCGGCTATTTTAGTTTCAACCTTTTTAAATGGATTTGCATCTTTTTCGGCTTGACGTTTATCCATAAATTCTATAATGGTATTAGCGTCTTTGCCCTCCATTATAAGGTCGATTTCTTCTTGATAAATAGTTTCCTTTTCAATCAAAAGTCTTGCCATTGTGTCGAGAAGGTGCTTGTTTGCAGATAAAAGTTCGGTTGCTCTTTGATGAGCGTTTCTAATTATAGATTGAACTTCGCTATCGATAAGCGTAGCAGTAGCCTCACTATAATTTGCCTTTGTTTGCATATCTCTGCCGAGGAAGATTTGGTCGCCGTCGCCGTAGTTTAC
>JAFVSF010000091.1 GCA_017503885.1 Clostridia bacterium | reverse complement strand
ACCTCGTTTATACCTGCTTGCGTAGATAAATGTAAGACTATATTAGGAAAATTCTTCTTTAATATGTCGGCTAAAAAAACGTCTTGCAAAATAAAAGCGTCAACACCAACGGAATATGCAACAGAAACTGTTTCAAGCAAAAGAGAGATCTCATCATCTTTAACAAGCGTATTTACGGCAACGTAAACTTTTACGCCTAAAGTGTGGGCGTAAGATACGTAATATGCAATATTTTCGGAGTTAAAATTCTGTGCGTTTTTACGTGCAGAGAAATTGCTCATTCCAATATAAATGGCGTCTGCTCCACTATTTATTGCCGTTATAAAACTTTTTTCATCCCCTGACGGTGCAAGTAATTCTATCATAAGTATATTTTACCAAATTATTATTAATTTGAAAACAAAAAACGGAAGAAAATCTCCCGTTTTTAATTAATTTTTATCTGCATTGCCTATAACTTGTGAATTTAAGTATACCTCAGGTACTTTGCCAATTATTAAATTGTCATATACCAAAATGCTAATCTTATCACTAACGACTTTATTTGAAGTTTTTGTGACAAGAGTTACAGTGCTTACAATATTTATTGTAATTGTGTGCCTAGTTTGATTTATACCTGCATCGGTAAAACTTGAGACAATTTCACAATTCACTGAAGACACGGCAATCAGCCTCATTTTTACAGTTTTACCAAAACCACTTATTAATTTTATACCTGTGAAAGCCCCTATCGGTACGTCAACACCACAATTTGTATAATTTTTAAGGTAGTTATACGTGTTTGTTGCCGCTAAAGAAGCCATTGACGTTACTTTTACACTATCAGTAGTTATCATTACTATTTCGCCTTGTGAATTGGTTGAAACGTCAATAAGAGATTTGTAATCATATCCGTCGACTAATATTTTATTTATAGCGTTATAAGAAGCACTTGAGATTAAACTATCAAATGATTCCAGTGCTAAATTTTCTAAAATTCTATTTGATGAAAAATATAAAAAGCACGATAGCATTATGACTGATACGGTAAAACTAAACAGTTTTAATTTCTTTTTTGATTTCTTCATAATCTATTATATGAAGAAAGTTAGTTAAAATTAATTTTTCTTTGATTTAGACTTGAAAATTAGTGCGTTTATATAGCCAAAAACAATGGCTGCCGTTACACCTGCAGAAGCAGACACCAATCCGCCTGTAAATGCTCCAAACAATCCGTTTTTTGCACCTTTTATAGCACCTTCTGCTAATAAATAGCCAAATCCACTTATAGGTACTGTCGCTCCTGCACCTGCAAAATCAACTATATATTGATACACGCCAACTGCTTGCAAAAAAATTCCGGCGAGCAAAAAATATACAAGTATTTTACCAGATGTAATTTTAGTATAATTTATTAAAAGTTGTGCAATCGTACATATTGCACCACCAACTACAAATGCTTTAACAAAATCTAGCAATAAATCTATCATATAACTCCATTTTCTATTGCTATTGCGTGTGCGATTGCAGGAATTGACTCCCCTTGTTGTGATGATACGGTAGATAGCAATGCACCCGTTGCAACGAATAAAATTTTATTGAATTTCTTTTTTATCATATTTTTGTAAATATAAGAATTAAACACGACGGCACTGCAACCTGCACCACTGCCACCTTGATATTCTTCTTCATCGATATTATATATCATTTCGCCACAGTCAACGTGATTTTTTTCAAGGTCAAAGCCTTTCTCTTTTGACAAATGCTTGAGCAGTCTACTACCCAATGCGCCTAAATCTCCAGTTAAAATGAGGTCGTAGTAATCGGGAGTTCTTTTTGTATCTTTAAAATGATTGTATATGGTCCTAAATGCACCCGGTGCCATTGCTGCTCCCATATTATTTACGTCAGTAACGCCAAAATCCGTAACTTTGCCTATTGTTGCAGAGGTAATTCTAGGAAAAAAACCTTTTTTATCTGATACAACCGAACTACCTGCTCCCGTTACAGTCCATTGAGATTGAGGAGGTCTAACGCTTCCAAGTTCTAATGGATATCTATATTGCCTTTCTGCCGTAGAAAAATGGCTACCCGTTGCTGCTACTGTAGTTGACATATAACCTCCGTCAACTAAAACGGCAGATATTGCAAGCGCCTCACACATTGTTGAGCAAGCGTTATATACGCCTAGATATGGCACGTCAAATTCCCTTGCAGAAAAACTTGAAGAAATAATTTGATTTAACAAATCTCCCGATATAAGACAATCTACGTCCTTTAACTTGATGTCTGCATTTTGTATTGACTTTTCAATTACGTGAGAAAGCATTTTGCATTCTGCTTTTTCATACGTATCTTCGCCAAACATATCATCTAACAATCTAGTTTCTACGTATTCGCCTAAATTACCATCGCTTTCTTTTGGTCCACAAATTGTAGACGTTGCAACTATTGCAGGTTTATTTTTAAAATATATCGTTGATTTCATAGAAATAACCCCACAATATAATATATTACGCCTACACCAACGCTACCAATAATACCAAAAACCAATATAGGACCTGCAATAACAAACATTTTAGCGGCTAGACCATATATATAACCTTCTGTTTTAAATTCCATCGCAGGAGAGACTACGGAATTTGCAAAACCCGTTATAGGAACTATTGAGCCACCACCTGCAAATTTTCCAATCCTATCGTATACCCCAATTCCCGTTAGAAAAGAGCCGATAAATATTAAAATAATTGACGTAGTTGCAGATAAAACGTCACCATATAAGCCAAAAGTAAACTCTAAGAAAAATCTTATAAATTGTCCAATAAGGCAAATAGTTCCACCCACTAAAAAGGCTCTTAACAAACTTCTCTTTTCATTTGTCTTTGGCGATATTTTAGAAACGTATTCCAAATATTTTGCGTTATATTCTTTTTGCATTGTTGTAAACCCTCTCTTTTCTCTTTTTAATAACACAATCTTCTTTATCGGTTATTGTTTTCCACGGCTCGTAATTTTTCATACTAAAATTATGGCTAAATTTTGAAATTTTAATACAAAATAAGCAAATTTAATAGATTATCACGCTTAATTGTTGTATAATACAGTTATGGAAATAAAACCTATAGCAACTATTTATACTGCATTTAAAGAAAAATTTGGAATACCAAGGCAAAGTTTAAGGGGTAAAAATCTCTTTGGCAGAATTGTTTTTGAAAAAGAATTTCGTAGCAAAGAATCATTGAGAGGAATTGAGGATTTTTCTCACTTGTGGCTTATTTTTGATTTTTCAAAAAATCATAGAGAGGGATTTTCACCAACGGTTAGACCACCTAGACTTGGAGGAAATGCTAGAGTTGGCGTATTTGCCAGTCGCTCCCCTTTTAGACCAAACAATTTAGGGCTATCTTCAGTTAGACTTATTAAAACGGAAGACACTGTAGACGGAACTGTTTTAATCGTTGAAGGAGTCGACATTTTAGACGGAACTCCAATTTACGATATAAAGCCTTACCTGCCTTCAGATTGCCACCCAGATGCAAAAGGAAGTTACGCAGAAAACACTCATAAATTAACGGTTAAAATAAAAACCGAACTTGAAAATCTTTTAGATAGCCAAACTAAAACGGCGATAATTTCTTGCATTGAAGACGATCCTAGACCATCTTATCAAGATGATTGCACGAGAGTTTATACTATGAGATTTGCCGATAACGACGTTTCTTTTACTGTTGACGGCATTGTTGCAACGGTAATTGATATTAAAAAAATAGTATGACAAAAGCCCGATGTAAAATCGGGCTTTTAAAATATCTTATTATTTTTATGCAACGTCACTAGAATTTATCATTGAATTTATAACTGTAAAAGAACGTGCAAGAACGTCTATTGCAAACAACCACCAAATAAAGTCAATAGCAGTAAACACTCTTAATATTACAGCTAGCAAAATTACAAAAACTTTAAAAACACAAGCAAATTTTTTATTAAATTTTAAAGTTTTAACCGTTCTTTGAGCAAGTTTTAAGATAAAAGGTACTTTCCTAATAGACTTTGTCGTAATTGCAATTTTACCATCGCTACCAAATGAAATAGCGTCGTCAAGCAAAGAAAGTGTTGTTCTATCATTTGTTTCGTCGCCAACGTATATTGAATTTTCCTTTTTAACACGCTCTGCCTTAAATTTTGAAGATGCACCTGAAACTGCGTGATCGGCTTTTAATTGCTTTTTAATTTCTGTAACGACGTTAGCCTCATCTGAACTTAAAATTTCTGTTTTTAGGCTTAAATCGTGCTTAATTTCAGCAATCGCACCATAACTATCGTTAAACGGCTCGTTAGATAAAGTAAAATAACCAATTAAACTACCGTTACAAGCAACGAATAAATGAGGTTTGCCGTCTGCAATCTCTTCAACTTCAACAGACTTATCTTTCAAATATTTTCTGCTACCAACTAAAACGTTATTTTTCTCTATTGTGCAAGAAACACCTGTTTCATTTATAACTAAATTCTCAACGGTTAAAGGTTCTACGTCCTTTGCATACTCTTTAATCGCTTTTGCTACGTGATTTTCCAATCCTTGTAATGACGACAATGCGAATTGTAAGGTTTGGTTTTGACCGTGCAATTCTTCAATTTTGCAATCTTTAACCAAAACTCCAGACTTGTCAAAACTAACTTTACTTTTTTTGGTAAGATTTATAAACGAGTCAATCGAATTTATTTTAACTTCGTTTTCAAATGCTTTTACCATTGCGGTAAATTCAGTATTTGATAAACTAAATAAAGTTTCTCCAATACCATTTAAAATTAAAATACACGAGCCTAAATAAAGCCATTTAGTAGATAGTGATAGCCAATATGTCTTTATTGTGAAAAGAGGTGGGACAAAAATTGCTAAAACTGCTAACACAAACATAAAGAGTGTAAAACACTTTTTCCTATCGTTTATTTTTTGTGTTGAAGTTGAATTTACCCCTTCTCTACTTTGTAAATATTGAAGACAACCTTGCAAATAGCCTTTTTCATGCTCGTCTTCGCAATTTTCAATTTTTATTGTTAACTCTTCTTTTTTAAGAGCGTTTTTATGTTTAGCAAACGAGACTACAAAATTTAGTGTAGAATATAAAAGCATT
>JAFVSF010000090.1 GCA_017503885.1 Clostridia bacterium | reverse complement strand
GATATGAAACAAAGCACGAAAGCACAACACGAAGTAGATAAGGCTAATTTTGCCGCAGCTAAAGCGGAATCCAAGGCACAATGGGAAGAAGCAAAAATGAGCCCTAAAGCGCACCAAGCAAAAATGCAAGAAGAACGTGAAAAGCAAATCGAAAAAGCCAACGAAAGAAAGGCTATCGCCGACGAACGCATTAAAAAGGCAAACATTAAAAACTAAAATTCAAAAATTTAATTTTAACAAAAAACAGGCGAATTACTAATGTAAATCGCCTGTTTTAATTATTTGTGTTTATATATTTTGTCGCCGTATAAAGTCTCTATATCGTCTGCATATTTCTTCATTTTTGAATACTGCTTTAACTCTACGCTCTCTTCAAACTCTTCAAGCATCTGCTTTTGCGATTTGGAAAGTTTTGTTGGAATTTCAATAGAGATATTAAGATACAAATTACCTGTTCCTCTAGAAGTCTTGATCCCCTTGCCCCTAAGCACAAGTTGAGCTCCGTGAGAAGTTCCCTCTGGAATTTCCACTTCTATAGTTTCATCTAAGGTTGGAACTATAACTTTTCCACCGAGCACTACCGTCTTGTAATCAATAGGAAGATTTACTATTAAGTCAAAACCCTTTCTTGCAAAGATTTTGTGTGGTAAAACTCTAAATTCAACGATAAGGTCGCCTGCAACTCCACCCATAGTGGATGCCTCACCAAAGCCTTTCTTTTGCATATAACTGCCGGTATCTGCACCTGCTGGAATATCCAAATTTACTGTTGTTTGTACTCTTTGATAGCCTTTACCTTGACATGAAGTACACTTCTCTTGAATAATCTTACCCTTGCCCGAACAAGCGTCACAAACCTTTCTCGATACAGTTCTAAAGAATCCGTTGCTATTTACGTACTGAATAGTACCCTCGCCTTTACATTTAGAACACGTATGATATGCAGTGCCGTTTTTAGCACCAGTCGACCTACAAGCCTTACAAGGCTCGTTTCTAGTGTATTTTATTTCCTTTTTGCAACCTTTTGCAGCATCAAGGAAAGATAAATCTACGTTTATATGAATGCTCTTACCTGTTTTATTTTGAGGCTCTTCTCTGCCTCCTCCACCGAACATTCCACCCATCAAATCTTCGAAAATACTCGAAAATCCTCCGCCTCCAAAACCACTAAAGCCACCTTGACCTCCAAAGCCACCAAAACCACCTGCGTTTGGATGTTCTTGCTCAAAGTCATACTGCTTTCTCTTGTCTGGGTCGGATAATATTTCGTTTGCCTCGTTTATCTCTTTAAACTTATTGGCACAATTTTCGTCGTTTGGATGAAGGTCAGGATGGTACTGGCGAGCAAGTTTTCGGTAAGCCGATCTTATCTCTTCTTGCGTTGCATCTTTGCTAACGCCGAGAGTTTCGTAATGATTTTTTGCCATACTTTATCCTCTTTTAACCTAAAAAACGGTTATATATATGTACGAATAAGGCAGAAATTTCTGCCTTATTCTTAAATGCTTATTATTTGCCGATTTAGAGTTCTTACTGATGGAATTCAGTATCGCCGTCGTTTGGAGCTCCTGCATCTTGAGCACCGGCAGATTGTTGAGCTTGTTGATAAAGTTTACTAAATACTGCTTGAACGTCGTTAGAAAGTTTTTCAGTAGCCTTAACGATTCTGTCGTTATCGTTAGATTCAAGTTCTACTTTAGCCTCTTTAACAGCGTTTTCAACGGTAGTTTTATCTTCTTCGGTAAGTTTATCTCCACTTTCTTTCATTGTCTTTTCAATTTGGAAAATAAGACCATCGAGTTTATTCTTGTTTTCTACAGACTCTTTTCTCTTCTTGTCTTCAGCCTCGTACATTTCAGCCTCTTTGATAGCCTTGTCAATGTCAGCGTCTGAAAGGTTTGTAGAAGAAGTAATAGTAATATCTGCAGACTTTTGAGTGCCTAAATCTTTTGCAGTTACGTGTACGATACCGTTTGCGTCAATATCAAACGTAACTTCGATTTGAGGAATACCTCTAGGTGCTGGAGCAATTCCACCGAGGTTGAATTGACCGAGCGTCTTATTGTCAGAAGCCATTTGTCTTTCGCCTTGGAGAACGTGAATAGTAACTTCTGGTTGATTGTCTGCAGCAGTTGAGAATACTTGAGATTTTCTTGCAGGAATTGTAGTATTTCTTTCAATAAGTTTAGTAAATACGCCACCTAAAGTTTCGATACCGAGTGAAAGTGGAGTTACGTCAAGAAGAAGAACGTCTTTAACTTCACCAGTTAATACACCACCTTGAATTGCAGCGCCGATTGCTACGCATTCATCTGGGTTGATGCCCTTAAACGGCTCTTTGCCAGTTTCGTTTTTAACAGCCTCTACAACTGCTGGAATACGAGTTGAACCACCAACTAAAATAACCTTTGCGATATCGCTATATGAAAGACCTGCATCTCTCATAGCCTTTCTCATTGGCTCTTTAGTCTTTTCTACAAGGTCTGCAGTCATTGTGTCGAACTTGTTTTTAGTTAAAGTTAAATCTAAGTGCTTAGGACCAGTTGCATCTGCAGTGATGAAAGGAAGATTGATGTTTGTAGAACTCATACCAGAAAGTTCAATTTTAGCCTTTTCTGATGCTTCCTTAATTCTTTGCATTGCCATTTTATCTTTAGAAAGGTCAATACCTTCTTGAGATTTAAATTCAGCAACTACCCATTCCATAATTCTGTTATCAAAGTCGTCGCCACCGAGCATATTGTTACCACTAGTTGCTTTAACTTCAAATACACCGTCGTCGCCAATATCCAAAATAGAAACGTCGAACGTACCACCACCAAGGTCGTAAATCATTACGGTGTGAGAAGCACTGTCTTTATCAAGACCATAAGAAAGTGCAGCAGCCGTTGGCTCGTTGATAATTCTTAAAACGTTAAGACCTGCGATTTTACCTGCGTCTTTAGTTGCTTGACGTTGGCTATCGGTAAAGTATGCAGGACAAGTGATAACTGCATCTCTAACAGGTTCGCCAAGATAAGCTTCTGCATCCTTTTTAAGTTTTGTTAAAATCATTGCAGAAATTTCTTGTGGAGAATAACTCTTATCGTCTATTTTTACTTTATAATCGCTACCCATATGTCTCTTGATAGAAATAACCGTTCTATCGCTGTTTGCAACTGCTTGACGCTTTGCAACTTGACCTACGAGTCTTTCGCCATCCTTTTGAAAACCTACTACCGATGGGGTTGTTCTAGAACCTTCAGCATTTGCTATAACAACAGGTTCACCACCTTCCATAACTGCTACGCATGAGTTAGTTGTACCTAAGTCAATACCAATAATTTTTGCCATAATATATCTCCTTTTTTGTGTTTAAATTTAATTTATATTTACCACTTTTAGTGGATTTTTACTTTTTGAATTTATATGAATAATTGTTAAGGTTTAGATGCGAGTTAGGCAAGGCTCACAAAGTGATTGTGGATGGGATAGACCTTGTTGGTCATCCCAGTCGCAAGAGCTTTGTAGAAACGATGCATAACGAAGTATATAAGCCTTAACGTGTTACAACGACCTGGGCATATCGTATCACTCTCTCTCCTAGTTTATAGCCCCTACCGAACACTTGCTTTACGTTACCACTTTCTTCGCCCTCATCACCATCCATTTGCATAACTGCATTTGCAGTGTTTGGATCAAACGGTGTTCCAACCTCTGGGGTAAATTCAGTTACGCCTAAGTTTGCAAGCGTTTCGTGATATTTCTTGAGTAGCATTTCAATACCCTCTCTCGTTTTGTCGTCGAGAGGCATTTTTAATGCCCAGTCCAAACTGTCGCCTATGCCGAGAATTTTTGCAACCGTTTCAGTTTTACCCTCTTCGTAAGCCCTTCTAACGTCTTCATTTTTATGCTTTCTAACGTTTTCGCAGTCTGCCCTAGCCCTTAAATAATCTGCTTGAACTTCTTCGGCTTTTTTAGTTGCAAGTTCTAAGTCTGCTTTAAGTCTTTCGTTTTCTTCTTCAAGCGTTTTAAGTCTATCTTCTAAAGATAACGCCTCAACGCTAACCTCAATATTTTCTTGATTTTTATCTGTTTTTTTACTAGCCATAATTTACCTGTTTGTCAATATACTTTCTAATATTTTACCAACGTTTTCAAGCACTGCAACTACCTTTTGGTAATCCATACGAATAGGACCTATAACACCGTAAGTGCCAATTTTCGTGCCGTTTGCCGAATACGTTGCAGTAACGAGTGAACAATCCTTTGGAATCTCTTCGTAGCCGTCCGTACCTATCTTGACGTTTATCTTAATATCTCTTCCTTCGCCGGTGAGAAGTGTCATTACCTTGTCTTTTTTAGTAACAACTGATAAGAAATTTTTAATTTTGCTTATATCTGCATATTCAGGATTGTCTAAAATCTTGTCTTGACCTTCCATTATAACGTCAGACTCTTGCACGGTCATATAAACTCTTAAAGCCTCGACAACGTTTAAGAAAATGTTTTTATAACCCGAAAACTCGTCGTTTATTTCTTCTTTGATGTTGCAAATCTCTTCAAAACTCTTACCTTGGCAAAGCCTTGACAACACGTTTTCAGCCTCTAAAAGTTGCTCGTCCGTCATGCTAACGGGAACGTTAATATAATTGTCTTTTAAAAGACGTCTTTCGGTAACAATCAAAACGAGTGCCGTTTCCGGTTTGTAACGGAAAAACTTTATTATGTTTATCTTCTCATCTACGTCGGGAGTAACAACGCCAACCGAAGTGTACGACGTGAGTTCACTTATAACTTTAGTTGTGTTTTTTATAACCTCTTCTAAGTTATCTGCCTTTTCCAAGAAAATCTTTTTAATATAATCGATTTCCTTTTCACTGAGCTTATCCTTTATCATAAGGTCGCTTACGTAAAGTTTATAAGCCTCTGCAGACGGAACTCTTCCAGACGACGTATGAAGTTGAGTTAAATACCCTAATTCTTCTAACGCAGAAAGCTCGTTTCTAATAGTTGCCGAGCTAATGTTGGGCAAATGCTTTTCCGTAAGACTTTTAGAAGAAACAGGGGTTGCCGTTTCTATATAATCATCTACTACGTGTTGAAGTATTTTCTTTTTTCTTTCAGAAAGTTCCATATTGGCACTCCTTTCGCTCGGGTGTTAGCACTCATATTGTTTGACTGCTAATTTTCGACTATATTATAAATAGTATTCTCAACTTTGTCAACAATATTACGCAAATTTTTTAACTTTTTTTACATTTCACAAAATCTTCATTTTAAAGGGCGTTTTATAACGGCTATAATCAATTTTTTTTGGAATAATTATACGCATTTTACAAAAACTATTTTTACATAAATATAAAACGCACGTTGCGTGTGCGTATTAAGGAGATATATAAATTAAGGAGATATATAATATGAAAGCAACAGGAATTGTAAGAAGAGTCGACGTTTTAGGAAGAGTTGTCGTTCCTAAAGAGATAAGAAAAATTCTATCTATAAACGAGGGAGACCCACTGGAAATTTTTACTGAAAAAGATGCTATTATTCTAAGAAAATACTCCCCATTATCCAATATAGACGAACTAGCAAACAACGTTGCACAAGCACTTTTCAGGCAGACTAGAAAAGAGATTTTTGTTTGCGATAAAGACACCTTCATTTCAGCAAGTGGACACGGTGTTAAAGAAATTTTAGGAAAAGATATTTCCGAAGATATTCATCAACTTATTATTAATAGGCAAACTTTAATTTCCTCTTTTAGCAATGGAAACATGCCTTTAAAACTTGCAGACGGCGAAAATTTTGGCTTTTTTAACCAGTTGGTTATGCCAATTAGAATAGACGGAGAGGCTTTAGGTGCAATAATATTGTGCGACAAAGATAAAGATACAAAAATAAGTTCAAATGAAATCGAACTAACTGAACTTGCTTGCGAGGTTTTGGCTGGTAAATTTAGATGAAAGCAAATTTTACCCAACGACAGACTCGCCTTTTTGCTTGTAGAGAAAGTATAAATACAGATAGCAAAATAAATGCCAATCAACAGCAAAGTAGTATAAAAAAAGACAAAATAGTAAAAGGAGCGTCAATATTAGCAATAGGAGGGCTTATTACTAAATTTTTAGGTGCTTTATATAGAATTCCTCTCACTTCATTGCTAGGAGTAGAGGGGCTTTCTATATACCAAACCGTTTTCCCTATCTACTGCATACTTTTGACATTTTCTTCGACAGGTGTTCCAACTGCCATTGCAAAACTTATTTCAAGTGGTTTTGGAGAGAAAATCGTTCTTAAAAGGGCGTTGTCTTTTTTTGTTCCTTTAGGTTTTTTAGGTAGCCTTTTAATGATATTCTTTTCCTTACCTATTGCCAGACTACAAGGAAACGTCTTAGCAACCCCTGCATATATAACGCTTGCTCCATCGGTTGTTGCAGTTTCTTTCATATCTTGTTTGAGAGGATATTTCCAAGGCAGAATGAATATGTTGCCAACTGCTCTTTCTCAAATTATCGAACAAGTTATAAAACTTACCGTTGGGCTTGCACTTTGCTTTTTTATTAAAGCCTCACCAATTATCCTTGGTTCACTAGCTTGCCTTGCCGTAACAATAAGCGAAATCATTGCTCTACTATATTTATTCATAGCATATAAAAAAGCCTCTCCACCACAAATTAGCACCTTTATTTTGCCGTTTAAGCGACTTATAGGCACACTTTTACCAATAATTATATCAACTTTATTGTTGCCGATATCAAGGGCTTTCGATAGTTTTACCATAGTAAACGTATTAAAAACCTACACCCCTCACGCAAAGGCTTTATATGGAATTTATACTGGAAGCGTAGAAAGCGTATCTGGCGTTCCTGTAGCAATTTGCTACGGAATTGCAGTTGCCGTTTTGCCTAGCATTTCTCGTTCAATTGCAAACAAAGATATTCTTAACGTAAAAGACAATTTGAAAAAATCCTTTTCGTTAACTCTTTTTTCTTCAACGTTTTTAGGTCTAATTTTATTTACTTTTGCACCAATTATTACTAAAATACTTTTTAGCAAACTTTCTCCATACCACTCATTTGTTACTGCAAAGTTAATTTCAATTTCCTTTTTCAGTGTAATTGGGCTTTCCTTATTGCAAACCTTAAACTCATGCCTTATTGCATTAGGCAAGCCTTTTGCTCCTTGTTTGTTCTTATCATTTGGTTTAATAGCAAAATTTATACTGCAACTTTATTTGCTCAAAATACCTAGCATTAACATTTTTGGAGGAGTATATTCCGATATTGTCTGTTATTTTGTTGCAGTTTTTTTGGATTTGTTATATATTATTACTGTACTTAAATTTAAGAGAGAAAAAAGCAAATGAAAATTACTTTAGTAGGTATAGGAAACGAATTTAACAATTTAACTTTATTAGGCTATGAAAAGGCTAAAAACGCAAGCAAAGTATTTTTAAGAACTGCACTTTCTAAAGTGGGTAGCGAAGTTATGAAAAGCGATATAAAAGCAGAGCCTCTTGACTACGTATACACCTCTTGCAGAAACTTTGACACGCTTTCAAAAAAACTTGCTAAAGTCGTTTTAGACGCATCTAAAACAGAAGACGTCGTATACCTTGTAGACGGCGACGTTAGTGACGACGTTTCTTGTTCTATCATACTCAAAAAGCATAAGAACGTAGAAGTTATAGCAGGCGTTTCAAAGGCAACTTATTTTCTCTCAAAATTAGGCATTGTAGGAAGTTACACGGCTTGCTCTGCATACGACGTAAAAAACTGCAAACTTTCTCTCCCTCTCGTTGTTTACGATATTGATAGTCAATTTATGGCAAGCGAAGTTAAACTCACCCTTTCCGACCTTTATGGCGACGAAATACCTGCCTATAAGTTCAAAAACGGCAATTTTAAAAAGATTAAACTTTACGAATCAGACTTTGACGGAGATTTTGATTATTCTTCAGCACTTGTAATTGACAAACTTCCAATTATTGAAAAAACTAGATTTGACCTTGATGATTTACACGAAATTGTTAAGATTTTACGCTCTGAAAACGGTTGTCCTTGGGATAGAGCACAAACAAAAGAAAGCATTAGAAAAGATATACTTGAAGAGGCGTACGAATTAGTTGACGCCATAAATAGAAATGACGAAGACGGAATGCTAGAAGAGTCTGGCGACCTTGTGTTACAAGCAGTTTTCTCTTCTATTTTTGCAGAGGAAAGACGCTCGTTTACTCTTCGAGATGCGATAAGTGGAATATGCGAAAAACTCATTGCAAGACACACCCATATTTTTGGCACGGACAAAGCGACTAACGCCGAAAACGCACTTGAAATTTGGGATAAAAATAAACAAAAAGAAAAGGGTTTTGAATCGGGTGGCGAATATCTCGACTCCGTGCCTATCAACTTCCCTGCACTTATGCGTGCTCAAAAAGTTGGCTCTAGAGCCAAAAAGTTTAATATGGACTTTGAAAACCCACTTGCCGTTTTTGAAAAAGTTAAGGAAGAACTTGATGAAGTAAAATGTGAACTCTATAGTAGCGACAGCAAAAAACTTGCCGAAGAAATTGGCGACCTTTTATTTGCAATCGTAAGTTTAGCAAGGCTTTTAGGTCTTGAAAGCGAAGAGATCTTAAATCTTTCTACAGATAAGTTCATAAAGAGGTTTAAAAAGACTGAAGAACTTATATTAAAAGACGGAAAAGAAATGAAAAAACTTTCTCCAGAAGAAATAGACGGTTATTACAATGCTTCAAAAAACAATTAAAATCGGCAATTTTACAACTGAAAATAACTTTTTTTTAGCACCCCTTGCAGGTTTTTCCGACTTTGCCATGCGTGAAATTTGTTTAAATTACGGTGCAGGTCTTACTTTTACCGAAATGGTTAGTTGTAAAGGCATTTTATACGATAACGAAAACACAAAAGACCTTTTATACCTTTCGCCAAAAGAGAAAATTAAGTGTGCACAAATCTTTGGCAACGACCCGTATATTATGCGAAAGGCAATAGAAAGTGAATATCTTTCTAACTTTGACGTAATCGATATCAACTTTGGGTGTCCAATGCCTAAAATTTATAATAACGGCGAAGGCAGTGCTTTACTTAACAACCCATCTCTTGCAGAGAAAATAGTTTACGAATGTTCTAAAACTGGCAAACCAATAACTTGTAAAATGCGAATCGGCGTAACGGACGGCAAATTCGTTACCGAAGACTTTGTAAAAGCCGTTCACAACGGTGGCGCGCAAATGATAACGGTACACGGCAGAACGAGAGATAAAATCTATGCCGGCGAGCCAAACTACGAAGAGATTGCAAAGGCAAAAAACGTAGCAAATGTTCCCATTATAGCAAATGGTGGAATATTTACAAAGCAAGACGCAATCAGTATGATGCAAAATACTGGTGCAGACGGCGTTATGATTGCTCGTGGTGCATTAGAACGCCCTTGGATTTTTGCCGAACTTTTAGAAAAAGACGTACATATTGATAAAAAATCGTTGATTAACGAACATATAGACCGACTTTTAACACGTCTTGATGATAAAACTGTTGCAATTACTTTTAGAAAACAACTCTGTCTTTATCTTAAGGGCGAGAAAAATTCTGCCGAACTTAAACAAAAACTTTTTACGTTTAAAGATACGAAATCAATTAAGGAAGAACTTAATAACTTTTTTAATTAACAAAAATACTCCTTTTTAAATACTATAAAAGAGGAGCAATTTTAGTTGAAAATAAAGATTGATTGTAAAAACGAGTTCCCTATCCCTACCATTTTAAACGGTGATTTTCAAATTTTAATCAACGGATTTAATGGGTGCGAAAGGGTAAAATATGGCAAAGAATTAAGTGGTCAAACTAACGTTTTGAAAAGTCTATGTAATCTTTCAAAATGTAGCGAAAAAATCATAATCTCTGCTTTTGACACGGACAATTACGGCGTTTTAAAACAGTCGGTTGGAGTTTTTGAAGACGGCAAACTACTTGGCATAAGCGACATGTCTGTCTGTTTAGGTGACACGGCGTATCTACCTGGTAGTGGTGGCAAACTTTACCAAACGAACACTTGCAAAATTGGTACGGTTATAGGCGACGACGTGTACTCGTTTAACCTTTTTAAATCGCTAGCAGTATGTGGTGCTGAGGTTATAGTTGCCCTTTCCGATTTTAGCAAAAAAGAAATCAACTCTATACTTATAAGGGCGTATTCTTTTTTACTTGGCGTTCCAACCATACTTCTTTACAAAAACGGTGCATACGTTTCAAACGTAAACGGAGAATTAGTCTTACCAATAGAAGAAAACGTTTACGAGGTTGAGCCATATACGGACTTTATGTTAAAAATAACTAAAACAAGATTAAAAAGATAGGCTATAAGTCGATTATTATACAAAGGAAGGATAAAATATATGTTTAACGTAGTTTTGGTTGAGCCGGAAATTCCTCAAAATACAGGTAACATTTCAAGAACGTGTGCCGCAACGCACAGCGTACTACACCTCGTTCGTCCATTGGGCTTTGAAATTTCTGACAAAACCTTAAAAAGAGCAGGTCTAGACTATTGGCAATTTTTAGACGTGAGATATTACGACAGTTTTCAAGAACTTCTTGACAAATATTACGACGGCTCTAATTTCTACTTTATGTCAACTAAAGGGGCTAAAGTTTATTCTGACGCAAAATTTAAAGACGGAGACTTTTTAATTTTTGGCAAAGAATCACATGGTCTTCCCGAGCCTCTTTTAGAGAAACATTACAAAGAGACTTTACGTATACCAATGTGGCAAGATTTAAGGAGTTTAAACCTCTCAAATTCAGTTGCACTTACCTTGTACGAGGCTTTAAGACAAACTAACTTCGACGGGCTCAACCCAGAAGGTCACTTAACTGGAAGATTAGACTAACCAAGGAGATAAATTTATGCATTACCATATAGGCACTATGCTAATTGATGAAAATTTTGACGGCAGAATAGAATGCCCTGTTTGTCGCATACAAAAAAAGATAGACGAAAGACTCACAGAGCAATATCTAGGCGAAGGCGTTATGGAAGACGACACTAGAAAAGAGGTAAATAAACTTGGGTTTTGTCTTCATCACTACTCTAAATTGCACGCATCTCGCTCTAAACTGGGTTTAGCACTTCAAGTTTCTACAAGACTTAACACTGTTATAAGCAACGTAGAAAAGGCAAAAAACACAAAAACTGCTAAAAAGCAAGCAGAAAACGTTTTGAATCTTGGAAAAACGTGTGTCGTTTGCAAATACTTAAATATGCATATGGTTAGATATTATAAAACCATTGCACAAGTATATCATAACGTAGAAAGTTTTAGGCAAAGACTTAAAGACACACCTGGTTTTTGTTTAGAACATTATGCAGAACTTTTAAACTACTCTTCATTTGCAGGAAAAGAACAGGAAAACTATCTTGCAGACTTGTATCAAGTGGAAATTAAACTTCTAGAAAACCTTAAAGAAAACGTTGACGATTTTACCATACACAACGATTATAGAAATATTGGAAAACCAATATCTAAGGAATCAAAAGAATGCTTAAAAACAGCATCTTGCGTATTCTACGGCGAAGAAAAATAAATCTTACGACCACCTCTAGGTGGTCGTTTTTTAACTTATAGAGGCATTTTTTAAGTCAACTATTTATCAATTTTTAAACTTTTAATTTTTTTGACCCCCACAATTATACTTGTCAACCCTACTTTATTGTGATATAATATTATGGTAATTATCTGCACTAAGGAGAATTATTATGTATCAATTATTTACCGATACCGATACCGATATCACCCCAAAAGTTGCCAAAGAATACGGCTATGAACTTATCAGTATGCCTTACTGCCTCTCTACTGGCAAAGAGGTTTTCCCTTACGTAGATTTTGAAGAATTTGACTACCATGCTTTTTATGATATGTTAAGAAAAGGCGAACTTCCAAAAACCTACGCTTTAGCACCAGCTAAATATATTGAGTATTTTGAACCTTTCTTAAAAGAGGGCAAAGATATTTTATACGTACATTTTTCAAAAGCAATGAGTGCAACTTTTGACTCTATGCGTCTTGCATGGGAACGACTTGCACCTAAGTACCCAGACAGAAAACTTCACTTAATTGATACCAAAGGTATTACCTTAATAAGTTATAACATTGTTATAGAAATTGGAAAACTTGCAAGAAACGGAGCAACCGTTGAAGAACTTAAATCTTGGGCAGAAACCGAGGTTGATAAATTTGCTTGTTATTTCTATGCTGATGACTTAAAGTTCTTTGGCAGAAGTGGAAGAGTAAGCAACTTTAAAGCAGCAATGGGTGGTCTTATGGGTATTAGACCAATACTCACAATGAACTCTCTTGGCAAAATGGAGTCCGTATCTAAAGCAAAAGGCAGACAAGGTGCTGTAAAGGCCCTTTTAGATTACGTTCGCAATCTTCAAGATGACGTAAAAAACCATTGCGTTTATATTGGACACTCTGACGCCCTTGATCAAGCACAAGAAATTGAAAGGCTTTTAAAAGAAGAATATGGCGAAGATTTACAAACTGAAATCGTAGTTGTAAACCCAACTGCAGGTAGCCACTGCGGTCCTAATACGGTAGGCGTAAGTTTCCACGCAAAACATAGATAAAACAAGGAATTTTGGAGATTATGATTACAATTAAAGAGGTTAAAACAAGAAAAGACGTAAAGAGATTTATAAATTTCCCTCTTAACTTATACAAAAACTGCCCTTATTACGTTCCTCAACTCTACGGAGATGAAAAGGCTCTTTTTAAAAAGGAAACTATATATTCTGAACAATCAGACTCTATATTTTTCTTAGCAGAGGAAAATGGCAAGGTCGTTGGTAGAATACAAGGAATTTTACAACGTGTTAGCAATGAAAAATGGACTCAAAAAAGAGTTCGTTTTACTCGTTTTGACAGTATCGACAATCAAGACGTTGCCAATGCTTTATTTAATGCAGTAGAAAATTGGGCAAAAGAAAAAGGTATGGAAGAGGTTGTTGGACCTTTAGGCTACTCCGATTTGGAAAGAGAGGGGCTTTTAATCGAGGGTTTTGACCAAATTTCAACTTATGAAGAACAATACAACTACGAATACTATGCTAAACTTATTGAAAATGCAGGCTACTCAAAAGAAACTGATTGGATAGAACACAAACTCTACGCTCCAAAAGAAGTAGACCCTAGAATACACGATATTTCTAGCAAAATGATGGAAAAATACGGCTTGCGTTTTAGCGATGAAAAGACTTCCCGTCAATTTATTAAGAAGTTTGGCGACGGATTCTTTGATATTTTAGATAAGACCTACGTTGATATTTATCAATCAGTACCTTTTACCGATAAAATGAAAACTAACCTTATAAAGGGTTTTGGCTTAATCGTAAACGTTGAATACGCTATAGTTATTTTAGACAAAAACGACAATATCGTTGCATTTGCACTCGCTTTCCCAAATATAGGAAAAGATTTAGTTGGCAGTAAAGGTAAATTAACACCTAAAGTTATTTTAAAGTTGTTGAAGACTATTAAAAATCCAAAATCAGTTGACCTTGGTTTAGTTGGAGTTTTACCAGAATATCGCAATAAAGCAATAGCAACTGCCATAGTTGATAAACTTTTAGACAAGTTGAGATATTCCGACGTTACCCACGCAGAAACCAATCTTTGCCTAGAAAATAACTATCCAATTTTAAACTTATGGAAATCATTTGATAAAGTTCAACACAAGCGTAGAAGAAGTTTTGTAAAGAAAATATAAACAATATAAGCTCCGAAGATTTGAATTCTTCGGAGCTTTTTAATACAAAAGCAGTTAATAATCGACTTATACGGCAACATATTAGCGAAAAACGATATGCAAATACAACCAAAATTTGCAGGCAAATTTTGTTATGATTTTGCGTACTGCACCAATATAAAATTTTGATACCATTTTACAATGGGTGCAAAACTTGGAGTTATGGGTGCATTTTCTTGTAACGGGTAGCACCTTTTTAAGTTCGATAAATTGGAATTTATATGTGTATTTGAAAATCACCAAAATCAAAAATACCGTTACCATGTTGGAACTTGTTTTGGCTGTGTATTTCGCAAAATGCATCGTAAATTCTATCGACTATTCCGATGGGAATATTGATTTCGTGATGCGAAGGACATATTTTTTGTATGTCAAGCTTTCTGATTTTATCAACCGAATTCATAAATTCAATCGGATTCGTTGATGGGTAGAATGCATCAAGGCATCCGCTATATATCAGATCTCCCGAATACAAGTATCCACGCTCTTTCTCATAAAAGCAACAATGTCCGGGAGAGTGTCCGGGAGTATGAAGCACTTGAAGCCTTCTATTGCCTAATTCTATAATGTCACCATCACGCATAGTGAATGAAGGCATACCTTGAAAAACTTGATAGCTCTCAATATTGAAACCGCTTGGAAAATCACACGGCTTTCGAGT
>JAFVSF010000089.1 GCA_017503885.1 Clostridia bacterium | reverse complement strand
GTATTAGAGGGTGACAGAGTCAGATTTACCGACGATTACGTTTATACTGACGTTTTAGCTTATTACGACGGTTCTTTTGAAAGTGTTACCGCTCACGAAGAGGAAGACGAGGACGGCAACAAGGTTCTTCATTTCAACTATTTTGGTGTAAAGCCTGAAAAGAGAGATTTTGACTACTTTAAAGGTGTTGTAGCAGACGTTCTCGGTGTATAAGCCGTAGAATTAAACAAGGCTGGTCAGGTTGACTATGACGAAGCGTTAAAAGAAAGATTTGAGGACCTTAAGTTTGCATACAGCTCAGACGAGGGTAATTTCAACAGCTATCTCGGATATCTCTATTCGCCAATTACCAGTTCAAATCAATACGTTTCAGCATTTGCAAAGGCTGCAGAAATTGTTTGTAACGGTAACGGTTTAGATCCTTCAGATCCTGACTATTTCGCAGGTGGCGCAGGTGCATATATGATGTTCGGCTCTTACGAGTACGGTCTTCACATCGTTCTTTGTACCAAGAAGGTAAGCGAGCTTATCTACACGGTAGAAGGCGATGCAGGTAAGCAACAGTTTATTTTAGACCTCATAAGCGGTGAAGAGGAAGACGAGGATACCGTTGCTTACAATTTCCTTGAAGCAACTAACGCTCTCTTGGAAAGCAATGTTATCAGTAAGCTTGCTAACACCTATATTCAACAAGGTCTTAACAGCGATACCGGTGTAGTTGTTAAATACGAAAAGGTTTACAGCGACCTTGTAGAAGAGTCTGAAGAGTAAGAATTGTTAAAATAAATGAGCGTGTCACGATTTAGTAATATAAGTCGTGGCGCGCTTTTTGCTTGTATTCGTAAGTATGGCATAAATCAAAAGCAGTAAAAAACATTATATAATATAATGCACGCGCGTGGATGAAAAAAATTTTTAATAAAAGAGTAAAAACATTTGACATAATCTTTGCCGTGTGGTAATATATCTATGCTAAGCAGAAGTTACCCTTCTCGCCGTAAGATTTTTTGAAACGGCGCATATTTTTTAACGCAAGTGCTATAAGTCTGCGTTATAGGTATGTAGGGTGCTTTATGTTTAAAGCAACCCTTTTTGTTTGTATAGGGAATTTTAAATTGGAAGGTACACTACCATTAGTAAAGATCAAATTCAAATTAACGAAGACATTAGAGATCGCGAAGTCCGTCTTATAGGTTCAGACGGTGAGCAGCTCGGTATCGTAAGCTCAAGTGAAGCTTTAAGAATTGCAGAGGAAAATAATCTTGACCTTGTAAAAATAGCGGCAACTGCAAATCCGCCCGTTTGTAAGATTATGGACTACGGCAAGTATAAATTTGAACAGCTTAAAAAACAAAAAGAAGCTAAAAAGAACCAAAAGGTCGTTGAGCTTAAGGAAATATGGCTTTCTATGACGATTGACATTGGCGATTTAAACGTAAAAGCACGTCAAGCCCAAAAATTCCTTGCCGGTGGCAACAAAGTTAAGGTTTCAATCAAGATGAGAGGAAGACAAAACGCGCATTCTTCTTTAGGTGTAGACGTAATGAACAGATTTTTCGAAATCGTTGGTGACGTTGCAGTTATGGAAAAACGCCCACTTTTTGAAGGCAGAAACATTTTAATGATTCTCGCCCCCTCAAAATCTAACTGATAGAATAAATTTCGGAGGACAAAATTATGCCAAAAATGAAATCGCACAGCGGTGCAAAGAAGCGTTTTAAGGTTACGGGAACTGGCAAAGTAAAGAGATACAGCCAGGGTAAGAGCCACATTCTTAGCAAAAAGTCTACTAAGAGAAAGAGAAGACTTAGAACCGGTACTTACGTATCAGCAACTCAGGAAAAGACCGTAAAGACTCTTATTCCTTACAAGAAATAATAAAAGGAGAAACCGAATATGCGTATTAAAAGAGGTGTAAACGCTGTTAAAAAGCGTAGAAAGATATTAAAACTTGCAAAAGGTTATTTCGGAGCAAAGAGTAAACTTTACAGAGTTGCTAGACAAGCCGTAATGAAGTCTCTTACCTATTCTTACGTAGGTAGAAAAGCAAAGAAGAGAGATTTCCGTAAGCTTTGGATTGCTAGAATTAACGCTGGTTGCCGTGCTAACGGTATGTCATATAGCACTTTCATGCACGGTCTTAAACTTGCTGGTATCAACCTTAACAGAAAAGTTCTTTCTGATATGGCTATTACTGATCTTGCAGGATTCACCGCTCTTACCGAAACTGCAAAGGCACAACTTAAATAATTAAATTAGGGGCTAGGCGAAAGGTTTTACCTATTCGCCTAGCTTTTATATTTTCTTTTATGATAATAACGTCAAAGAGCAATCCCAAAATTAAAGAAATTGCCTCTTTAAAAGATAAAAAATTCCGTAAGAAAAGTGGTTTATTTATCGTTGAAGGGTATAAGATGGTAAGCGAGGCACTGTCGGCAAACAAAAGTGTAAAACTTTTAGTTGGCACAAGTGAAGGGCTTGCCCGTTTTTCGTGCTACGAAATAGAGAAAATCGAGGTTAGCGAAGAAGTTTTTTCTCACGTTTCTGATGCTGTTACTCCACAAGGTGTTTTAGCTGTTTTAAAAGAGGAATTCGTTGAGCCAAAAACTCCGACAAAACCTTGCGTTTTGCTTGACGGAATAAGTGATCCCGGCAACATGGGTACTATAATAAGAACTTGCGTTGCAGTAGGTATAAAAGACGTGTATTTAGTTGACTGTTGCGACGTCTATTCTCCAAAGGCAGTACGCTCTTCAATGAGTGGTATTTTCTTTGTAAATCTTTCAATTTTAAAGAGAGAAGACGTGGCGTTAGTTATGGAAAATACGCCAATAATCGTTGCAGATATGAATGGTGAAAACGTATTTGCGTTTAACCCTCCCGATAAGTATTGTTTGGTTATCGGCAACGAGGCAAACGGGGTGTCGCAAGAGATTAGAAATCTTGCAAAACATACCATAAAAATACCTATGGCAAGCCATAGCGAAAGCCTTAATGCAGGCGTTTCTTTAGCAATATCAATTTATGAATTGACTGAAGGTAAAAATAGATCTTTGATTAACTAAAAAAGGAGAAAAATTATGTCAGGACATAGCAAATGGGCAAATATTAAAAATAAAAAGGCTAAAACTGATGCTGTAAAAGGTAAAATCTTTACTAAACTTGGTAGAGAACTTGCAGTAGCAGCAAAGGGTAACCCAGACCCATACACAAACAGTAAACTTGCCGATGCAATAGCAAAAGCAAAAGCTGCAAACATGCCAAATGATAACATTAAAAGAAGTATTGCAAAAGCATCAGGCGAACTTTCTGGTGTTAACTACGAAAACCTCACTTACGAAGGCTATGGTATCGGTGGCAGTGCAGTAATCGTTAAAACTCTTACTGACAACAAGAATAGAACAGGTGGCGACGTGCGTCACATTTTCGATAAGTGTGGAGGTAACCTCGGTACTACAGGTTCAGTTTCTTATATGTTTGAAAACAAGGGTGTTATCGTTATTGAAAGAACGGTAGAACTTGATGAAGACGCCGTTATGGAAATGGCTTTAGAGGCTGGTGCAGAAGACGTTGTTGTTGAAGAAGATTCTTACGAAATATGAACAACTCCATCTGATTTCTCTGCTGTTAGAAAGTATTTTGAAGAAAAAAGTTTTGAATTTATCGAAGCAGGCGTTATGATGATTCCTAACGATAAGATAACTTTAAGTGCAGAACAACTTGTATCTTTCAACAAAATGCTTGATATGTTTGATGATAACGACGACGTACAAGAAGTTTATCATAACGTAGATCTTCCAGAAGAGGATGACGAGGACTAATAAAAGCGTATAATTAACTGTTTTATGGGCATATTTATATTGTCAACGGTTAGCCGTTGTTTAGATATTGTCTATAAGACGGAGTAATTATAAATTTCGTCTTATAGGCGAAGAAAAAGATATTATTTAACGTGGTTTAGCGAGTTTTTTGCTACGCCACGTTTTTTTATTTATTAGCACGTGTTTTTAAAGACTAAAAGGTGTATTCACTTGACTATTTTTATCTTTTATATTAGAATATAAAATATAAAATTATTGTGGGTTATTATGATTATTCTTGGAATAGACCCTGGCTTTGCAACTGTTGGGTGGGGTGTTATAAAAAGTGAAAAGGGCAATTCTACGGTTATTGATTACGGGGTTGTAACTACTCCTAAAGAAGAAAAGATGCCAACCCGTCTTGCTATGCTAGAAGTCGGTATAAAAAAACTTATCGATAAGTTTAAGCCCGATGAAATTGCTTTAGAAGAATTGTTTTTTAATACGAATATTACCACTGCAATAAACGTTGCCCAAGCAAGGGGAGTAATAATTTTAACTTGCGTAAAAGAATGTGGAAAATTATACGAATATACACCACTACAAATTAAGCAAGCGTTAACAGGTTATGGCAGGGCTGAAAAAAGGCAAATTCAAGCGATGGTAAAAACATTTTTAAGGCTTGAAAAAGTTCCAAAGCCGGACGATGCTGCCGATGCTTTAGCAGTAGCGTTAACTCATAGTCAAACAAGTAGATTTAAAACGCCATTTGGCATAAAATAGGTAGTTATGATAGCATATATTAAAGGAAAAGTTATAGATAGATTCGACGGTGGCGTTATTTTAGAAAATAACGGTATCGGTTATGAAATTTTTTGCTCTTCTGCTGCTTTTGCAAGACTTTGCGAAAAAGGCGAGGGAGGTATTCATACTTACTTTCAAGTGAGAGAAGATGGCGTTGCTCTTTTCGGTTTTGATACTAAAGAAGAAAAGAATATGTTTTTAAAACTTATATCCGTTTCTGGTATAGGGCCTAAAATAGGTATTGGTATTCTTTCAGGTATGAGGGTTTGTGATTTGGCAACGGCTATAGCGACAAACGACGTTAAAACTCTTTCTAAAGTTAAAGGTCTTGGTAAAAAATCAGCCGAGAGAATTATATTGGAACTTAGAGAAAGTGTTTCGGCAGGTGGCATTGGCGAGGTTAAAAAGATTGAGCCTACGGCACTTCCTCTTTCTAAAGATGAAGAAGACGCAATCGTTGCTTTAATGGGGCTTGGTTTTTCTGGAACTCAAGCCAAAAATGCAGTTAAATTTGCTCGTGAGCAAGGTGCTTGTTCTATAGAACAAACTATTTCCTATGCTCTTCAAAGTTTAAATAGGTAATAATATGTTAGACGGTGAATTTTTTGAAAACGGTGGGCTTTACGAAGACGAAGAAAGCCTAATAGTTAGCACGAAAACTGAATACGATGAGATAGAAAACGTTTTAAGACCTAAGTCTATGGATGGATACGTAGGTCAAGAAAAGGTAAAGACTAATCTCGCTATATTTATGCAAGCAGCAAAACTTCGTGGGGAAGCGTTAGATCACGTTTTATTATATGGACCTCCAGGTCTTGGTAAAACGACTCTTGCTCACATTATTGCTGCTGAAATGGGTGTGCAAATAAAGGTTACGTCTGGTCCTTCCATTGAAAAATCTGGCGATTTGGCGGCAATACTCACAAACCTTAACGAAGGGGACGTGTTGTTTATTGATGAGATACATCGATTAAACCATAACGTAGAAGAGATTTTATATCCTGCAATGGAAGACTTTTCTCTCGACTTTATTATTGGTAAAGGTCCGTCTGCAAGGTCTGTTCAAATTCCTTTGAAAAAGTTTACTTTGGTTGGAGCAACGACCAAAGCGGGTATGTTGAGTTCACCTCTTCGTGATAGATTTGGTGTTTTGTCAAGGCTTGAAATGTATTCCGTTGACGAACTCGCTGAAATAGTTCGTCGTTCGGCTGTTAAACTTGGCACAGAAATAGATACGGATGCGTCTATCGAAGTTGCAAAGAGAAGTCGTGGTACGCCAAGAATAGCAAATAGACTTTTAAGACGTGTTAGGGATTTTTCTGCAGTTTTAAAGCATGAAACCGTTACTTTGGCAGACACAAAGCACGCACTCGATATGCTAGAAATCGATGAACTTGGCTTAGACAATATTGATATTAGGCTTTTAACTTCAATGATAGAGAAGTTTGGTGGTGGGCCTGTTGGTCTTGATACTTTAGCTGCAACTATAAATGAAGATAGTAACACTATTGAAGACGTTTACGAGCCATATCTTTTGCAACTGGGCTTTATTTCTAGAAGTCCAAGGGGAAGAATTGCGATGAAAAAGGCTTACGAGCATTTAGGAAAGCCTATTCCAACTAAAATAAGAGACCAAATTTCAATATTCGATGAAGAATAATATGTTAAAAACTAGTGATTTTTATTATGATCTTCCCGAAGAACTTATAGCACAAAATCCAGTTGAACCGAGAGATAGTTCAAGATTGTTCGTTTACGACAGAAAGACGGATAGTGTTAGCCATAAGCATTTTAGGGACGTGTACGATTTATTAAATAAAGGCGACCTTTTGGTTATAAATACTACTAAAGTTTACCCAGCAAGAATTTTTGCTCATACCGAGCATGGTGGAAAGGTTGAAGTTTTACTTTTAAAAAGAAGAGATTTGACAGAGTGGGAAGTTTTAGTAAAACCAGGTAAAAAATGTAGGGAAGGCGTTGTTTTAAAGATAAATGATGAACTTTCGGTTGAAATAATTTCTCGCACGGAAGAGGGTGGAAGAATTGTCCGTTTTATCTTCGACGGAGTGTTTGAAGATATTTTATCTAGAGTGGGCGAAATGCCTCTTCCTCCTTATATTCGTGAAAAGTTAAAAGACCAAAGTAGATATCAAACGGTATATTGCAAGAAAGAAGGTTCTGCCGCAGCCCCAACTGCTGGTCTTCACTTTACTAAAGAACTTATCGAGCGTTTAAAAGAAAAGGGTGTTGAGTTTGCCGAGGTAAACTTAAACGTAGGTTTAGGTACTTTTCGCCCCGTAAAGGTAGACGACCTTGCCGACCATAAAATGCATACCGAGTATTTTGAGATAAACGAAGAAAACGCTCAAAAGATAAACAAGGCGAAAAAAGAGGGTAGAAGAGTAATTGCAGTAGGTACTACTAGCGTGCGTACTTTAGAGAGTGCTGCAAACGAAGACGGAACGGTAAACGCAGTTTCCGGCGATACAAGTATATTCATCTATCCACCATATAAATTTAAGGTGGTAGATAGCCTTATTACTAATTTTCATCTTCCAGAAAGCACTCTAGTAATGCTTGTATCAGCCCTTTCAACAAGAGAAAAAACTTTAGAACTTTATAAAATCGCCGTAGAGGAAAAATATAGATTTTTCTCGTTTGGCGACTCAATGATGATTATTTAGTTATGGAAAAATTTTACTTTGAAACAATAAAACAAGATAGCGAAACTGGTGCTAGAGCAGGTATACTTCATACTCCTCACGGCGACATTGAAACTCCAGTTTATATGCCTGTTGGTACACAGGCAACGGTAAAGGGTGTTTTCCCTCGTGATTTAAAAGAGGCAGGCTCGCAAATTATACTTGCAAATACGTATCATTTGTATATGCGACCAGGTGATGAACTTGTAAAAAAAGCAGGTGGACTTCATAAGTTTATGAATTGGGACAAACCGATATTGACTGACAGTGGTGGATTCCAAGTTTTCTCACTTGCAAAACTCAATAATATAAAAGATGAGGGTGTTACGTTTAGGTCTAACGTTGATGGAAGTAAACACTTGATTACTCCAGAAAAAGCAATGGACATAGAAAACAATCTCGGTGCAGATATTATAATGGCGTTTGACCAATGTAGCGAGTACGGTGCAGACCATAAGGCAAGCACAGTTGCTATGAAAAGAACTCTTGCTTGGCTTGATAGATGCTATAACCATCATAAAAACGAAGAGCAAGCACTCTTTCCAATAGTTCAAGGTAACGTTTTTAAAGATTTAAGAAAAATATCTTTGCAAGAAACTATTCCATACGCCAAATATGGTATTGCCATAGGTGGACTTTCCGTAGGCGAGCCTAAAGATATTATGTACGACGTAATGGATGACCTTCTTCCTCATTATCCTACCCATATTCCAAGATATCTTATGGGTGTTGGTAGCCCAGACTGTTTGGTCGAGGGGGTTATGAGGGGAATTGACATGTTCGACTGCGTTTTAGCAACGAGAATTGCTCGTAACGGAACTGCAATGACGTCAAGAGGTAGAATAGTAGTAAGAAACGGCAAGTATAAAGAAGATTTTACCCCACTTGACCCAGAATGTAACTGTTATTGTTGTAGAAATTACACTAAGGCATATCTTCGCCATATGATAAACGTGGGCGAAATGATGGGAGGTATGCTTTTAAGTCTTCATAACATAACCTATCTTACAAACCTTATGAAAGGCATTAGAGAGTCGATTTTAGGTGGTTATTTTAAAGATTTTAGAAAAGAATTTTACGAAAAATACGATTTTAATGGTTCAAATTTCTAAAAGTGTCGAAAAATTTGTGTTAGTTTTGTAAAATTCGATGCAAGCGAATAAAAAACCTTGCAATTAAAGATAAAAAAGGTTATTATATAAAAGTAAGTTAAATTTTTAAGGAGATTATTATGTTTTTTAATTTATTAACTAGTGCAGAAAGCGTTTTACAAAGTGGTGCTAAAGGTAATGGAGGAAAGGACTTTCCATGGTTTTTGGTTGGTTTAGGCGTTCTTCTTGTTGCTATGATTATAATGAATTCTGTGAGTAATAAAAAGAGAAGGGAACAAATAGAAGAAGAAAAGAAAAAGCGTGGTGCAATAGAAGCTGGTTTTAAGGTTACAACTATTGGTGGTATTATGGGTACTGTAGTTGAAGTTGACCACGAAGCAAACACTTTCGTTTTGCAAACTGGCACTTTAGAGCAACCTTGCTATATAAAATTTGATAAAGTTGCAATTTATTCTTCTGAAGATCCAAATGCTCCAGTTGAAACTCTTGAAGAAGAAGTTTTTGATGATGACGTAGTAGATGCAACTGTTGCAAATGAAAGTCCAGTAGACGAAACTACTGTAATTGAAGAAGAAACTCCAGCAACGGAAGACGCTGAATAATTAGTAATTAAATATAAAACCTCTGCATAAATTAACGTGTGGAGGTTTTTTTATGCGTTCAAATATAAGTTCAAGGGGATTTGTCCCTCAAATATTTAAAGGCGTTACCATAGCACTTTTAATTACGCTAGTAAGCGTGCTTATTTTTGCGTTTATTTTAAGTGCTTTTGATTTGACGGATAAAGTGATAATGCCGATAAACCAAATTATAAAGACGGTATCGATATTAGTTGGGGTTATTCTTTCTGTTAGAGAAGGTAAATTTTCACTAAAAGGTGGGTTATAGGTCTTTTATCTGCGTTTTTGTCGTTTTTATTATTCTCTTTGATTGCAGGCTCAACGACTTCGTTTTTAACGGTTTTAGTCGATTTGATTTTTGCGTCTTGCATAGGATTAGTGTCGGGATTAATTACGGGCAAAGTCGTTTCTTGGTAAAAACGCACGGTTTTTATAACGGTGTTTTGATTTGTGTTGCAAAAATAAATTTTCATAGCATTTAAAGATAAAAATTTTTAATAATCTTGCAAAAAGAAGCTCATTTTTATTGACTAAAAGCTTGTTATATTATATAATATAACAGTGTATTATGCTTAAGCGTGGGTATGTATTGCTTGCGTGGGGCGAAGAACTAACAATACAAAATGCAGATTTTGCAGGAGGCAAGAATGAGTAAGTGCAAATCAATAGTAATTCTTACTATATTGGGCATACTTATCGCATTTATGGGCTTTGCTTGTTTTGCATCTAACGTACCTGTAGGTATTCGTAACTATAAGGGCGTATTCGGTGTAATCGGTAAAGGTATCGACCTTAACGGTGGATATTATGCGGTATTAGAGCCTGAAAATGCGGACGTTTCAGAAGAGGATTTAACTGCCGCAATCGATACGTTAAGAAAAAGACTCGATGATAAGGGCTACACAGAAGCTACTATCACTAGAGAAGATAAAAACCTTAGGGTTGAAATCCCAGAGGTTGATAATGCTGAAGAAGTATTGAATATTATCGGTGACCAAGGCGAGCTTACCTTTAGAGCTTACGATAACACAATTTTGGTAACTGGTAAAAACAATATCAAAAACGCAAAAGCTGGTTATGATGAAAACGGCTCTCCAATCGTTCTTTTAGAGTTTACTGCTGAAGGACAAAAGGCGTTTGCTATTGCAACTGAAAAGGTTGCAGCATACGAAGACAACAAGCTTAGCATTTATCTTGGCGACAGCGTTGTTTCAGCACCAACAGTTGAACAAAAAATTGATAGTCCTAACGCAGAAATTTCTGGTATCGGCTCTATTGAAGAGGCTCAAACTATCGCTTCTGTTATCAAGAGTGGTGCTCTTGAGATTAAGTTTGACGTTGGAGCAACTCAAAAGATGAGTGCATCACTTGGTGAAAACGTTTTAAATAACGCTATGATAGCAACTGGTATCGGTCTTGTAGTAGTTATTGCAATTCTTATTGCTTTCTACGGTGGCTTTGGTATCGCAGCATCAGTTGCTCTTATGATATACGTTATTTTATATACTTGCGTTCTTGCAATTTTCCCATGGGTACAACTTACCTTCCCAGGTATCGCAGGTATCGTGCTTTCAATCGGTATGGCTGTTGACGCTAACGTTATTATCTTTGACCGTATTAAAGAAGAATACGAAAATGGTAAGACAGTAACGTCTGCAATTAAGTCTGGTTATAAGAGAGCAGTTATCACAGTATTAGACTCTAACGTTACTACCGTTTTAGCAGCTATCGTTCTTTGGATTTTATGTTCAGGTTCAATAAAAGGCTTTGCGATAACTCTTTTCCTCGGTGTACTCGTTTCAATGTTCACTGCTGTAGTAGTAACTAGATGGCTTACAAAAGTTGTAAGACCTCTTGCTAAAAACGAGGAGAAATTCCTTGGTCTTAAAAGGAGGGATGCATAATGTTGAGCTTCAATTTAAAAAATAAAAAATTAGGCATTGTTAAAAAATACTGGATTTTCGTAATCGTAAGTGCTGTTATTATTTTAGCAGGTCTTGTAGATATGTTATTCGTTCGCCATATGAATTTCGGTGTAGAATTCAGTGGTGGTATAAGTGTTGAAGTTGAATACGAAGCAGTTGACGAAGGTGCGTTAAAAGAGGCTGTAAGTGGCTATTTCAAAGATGCTGGATACGTTGTAGACGGCGAACCACAAAAGTCTGGTGCAACTGGTCAAAAAGTTCTTACTTATCGTATTAAAACTGAAGTAGCAGGTGATGAAGGTTCAAAAATCGACCAAGAACTTGCTAAGGTTTTAGAGGAAAAGGAATTTGAAGGCGTTACCGTAACTTCTCATACAATTGGTAACGACGTTAAAAACTATATAGTAAGAAACGCAGTTATAGCAGTAGCTGTTGCAGTTGTAGTTATCTTGGCTTACATTGCAATTAGATTCAATCTTTTAGCAGGTGTATCTGCAATTATTGCTCTTTTGCACGACGTTTTGATAATGTTTGCACTTACAACGTTGTTCCAAATCCCTGTAAATATGACCTTTATTGCAGCAGTAATTACTATTATCGGTTACTCAATCAACGCTACAATCGTTGTATTTGACAGAGTAAGAGAGCTTTCAGTTCTTCCTTCTAAAATTGAAAATACAGATGCTGAAATTGCAGAAGAATCAATCATGGGTACTATGTCTAGATCTATTCTTACCACTTTAACAACTCTTGTTATGATTGTTTGTATTGCAATTTTCGGTAATGCATCTATTAGAGATTTTGCATTCCCAATTATGTTTGGTTTAATTGCAGGCTTATATTCTTCAGTTTTATTGTCAGCTTCAACTTGGGTTCAATTAAGAAAGCTTTTCAAGCAAGAAAACAAGAAACCTGTTAAGAAAATTAAAAAAATAAAAGAACAAGCAAAAGCTTAATTTATTTTAAAATTTAGGTGGGCGGAAGGGCGTTAAGTCTTTTCGCCCATTTTTTAAAGGTTTATCTACTTCGGTATGCGTCGTTTCTACAAAGGATTTGCGACTGGGATGACCAACAAGGTCTATCCCACCCTCAAATCCTTTGTGAGCCTAGCCTACCTCGTATCTAACCCTTTAAACCTTTTAAAGCCTTATTTACTTCGCTAGCCTGTGTTATTGTGTCAAAAATTCGACCACAATGACAAAAGAGGTCTATCTTTTACTAAAGATTATCAGCGTTACTACCTTATTACAATAATTTAAATAGGAAATTTATTATGATTCGCGTAAGAGAAAAGGCGTTTGCCGACAAAAACTTAATATCGGATATTGCCCTTAATTTACGTGTTTCGGAAAGATTTGCCGAAATGCTTATAAGTCGTGGTTGCGATTCGGTTGAAAAGGCATATAGTTTTTTAAATCCGTCTATTAAGGATTTGCACGACCCGTTTTTGCTTGGTGGTATGCGTGATGCCGTTGAAAGAATAACAGAGGCAAAGCAAGATGGAGAAACAGTAGTAATTTTTGGCGACTACGATGCTGACGGAATTTCTGCCGTTACTATTTTATATCGTAGTTTAAAAATATTTGGTATAGATGCCATACCTGTTATTCCTGAACGTGAAGACGGCTATGGGCTTACTGAAGGTGTTTTATCTCGTGTATTAGAAGAATATTACCCAGACCTTATAATTACTGTGGACTGTGGTATTTCAGCTGTAAAAGAGGTAAACGAACTCAGAGATTTAGGTGTCGACGTAATAGTAACCGATCACCATGAAATCCCTGAAGAAATCCCTGATTGTACTGTTATAAACTGCAAACTAAATGGTTATCCATTTGACGGTCTTTGTGGTGCAGGAGTTGCTTATAAGCTTGCAAGGGCGTTGATAGGGGTT
>JAFVSF010000088.1 GCA_017503885.1 Clostridia bacterium | reverse complement strand
TACGTTATAGAGTGTAGTTTAATCGTATCAAATTACTCAATAAGGACGGATAATCAACTTATAGATAGGGGTAATTTCCCAAAATGGGAGTTTGATTTCTTCCCTGAAACCCCAAAAGCAAAGGAAAGATTTGCCCATATATTAGACTTTGACGTGTTAAGGCTAGGCAAGAAAGTAATAGAAGATAATCTTAATATAGGCAGTTTTGAATTTGGCATAATAGCGATAACCGAAGTAGGAAAAGAGAGAGGAAACAATCTTGAACTTAAGGAAGTAAAGAAAGGAACGACTGAAACGAACCAGAAAAACGATCTGTTTAACGGCTGGCTTAAAATGTGTAGACACTCCGCAACGGTTGACAATTTTCCGTTTATAAAAGTCTTTACCGACGAGCAACGCCCAGAGAGTTGGGGAGCGGATGCTAGAGACCTTTGCGACGTAATACATATCGTAAAATCTAGTGAGCCAAGGCTTGCATTGCCGTTCTATACGATAGAAGAAATGATAACGGAAACACTGTTTAATCGACTTATAGCCCTATATTATAGGTTAAGACACCTTCGTGGCGACAATACTTTGCTAATACACATGTTTAAGACGGTAGCGGCGTTTTTGTATCATAGACATATAAAAATCGTAAATAGGTACGGCTATAGTGTATCAACTTTAGAAAAGGAGCGAGGAAGTGGCGATGGAAAAGTTGAGAAAAAGAAATACTTTTTAGCAAATCATAAAATTTACAGTCGTAGGTTTGCAACCGATTGTTTTAGCGATTATTTTAACGACTTGGCAAGAAAAACAAAGGTTGGACTAAACGACTACGTAACGTATCAAACGGAACGAGCAACGGTAGAAGAACTCAAAATGCAAAACAGTTACTTCATTCGCTCCTTATATGGTGACGACTCTGACTAATTGTCAAATCCAAAGGTCGTTACCTTTATAAAAGGAGAGTATGAGTTACCAAAACGTAAAAGTGTATCGAGAGAGTTATCACAACGTTGGAATTAAGCCACAGAAAAGCCCTTTTAAGCGAAGAGGAAGAAGGCGTGAGCGAATTATTGAAGTGCCTTCAAATCCCGTTCAAAATGGCACTGATGACTTGAAAACGGAAAGTGATAGCAAAGAGAGCGAAGACGTTGAGGATAAAGAAGTAAAAACCAAAGAAAATAACGTGAAAGAGATTGAAAACGAGGTAAAGAAAAGTAATGAAAATAGCGAAAAGAAAACTAGGTCTGTTGATATAAGGAAATATTTCGACGAACTTTACAAAGAGTATTTTGAAAAGCGAAAAGCCGAGAAGAGAGAAATAATTTCAAATAAGATGAGAGCATATTTTCAGGACGAAAAACAGTTGAACAATTTTTTAGACGAGAACTTTGAAAGAAAGCGAAGAAATGCTGTTGTAAGAAGTATAATGAACTACCGAAAAGCAAACTCAAGAGATTTTAATTATTTTTGTACGTTTACTTATGATAGTAAGAAGTTATCGGAAGAAGAGTTTAGAAGAAGGTTAAAATACTGTTTTTGGAATTTTCATAAAAGGAACGGTTGGGAGTATATGGGCGTTTGGGAGCAGGGCGAAAGAAATGGACGATGGCATTTTCACGGGTTGTTTGACATTCCTGAAGGACAACTGCCGGGCGAAATTGAAGAAATAAGCGGATATAGTTTTTCGGAGCGAAAAAGAAAGAAGATAAAACAAAGTAAGTATTTTGCGGAAAGGTTTGGAAGAAACGAATTTAGGGACGTGATTGACGAATTTGATAGGAATATGGCTGTATCGTACATATCCAAATATTTAGAGAAGTCTGGAGAACGGATAGTTTGCACAAAGGGAGTAAAGGCATATTTTATAACCGACGTACTAGAAAGCGATATACTATGTGAATACGGAGTGGACAACGGAAAGATGGTATTATCACCAAAAATGCTCTGCATAAAGGAAGGCGAAATCATAGGGCAGTATAGTAAGGAAACATTAAAACAAATGAAAAAAAGCAATTAAACCAAAATACGCCGAGCGATAAAAAGGGCTTTAAAAAGCTGTTCAGCGTTAAAGCCCTTCGCTACGGCTTTGAGTTTATTTTTTTAGCGAGTTAAGTTTGTATGCTGCGCTTGGTATTCGGCGAGCGATAGCGAGCCGACTTGTATATATACCAAGCGCAGCTAATACAGTCAAGCGTTTTAAAAATCTCGCATTTTACGGTCAATTTTGGATGCAAATTCGTGAACTATAATTTGCGCTAAATTTTACCGATTTAAGCCCTTGACAAAAACTTAAAAATTTCATATAATGAGTATGCTACAATCCGATTTCCTTATTATGGGGAATTACACAAATTAAGAATAAAAAAAGTTGCAAGGAGATATGATCTAGGTAGGATTATATCTATTATCGTGTTTACAAAAATTTCCTTGTGACTTATTTGTGGACGGGTTGTAGCAGACTTACGAGAAAGATATATTCTATAGTTGTCGTTCTCGTAAGAGGGCGACAATTTTTTAATTTAATAAAGACTAAAAGTGTCGCTTGACTCAAATTTTTGTTTGGGTAAGGCGACTTTTTTGTTTATAAGGAGTTATATGAAAGCGTGTAGTTTTTTCGGTCATAGAGATTTCGAGCCAACGATAGAGATAGAAGAAAAGGTTTATGCTATTATTGAAAACCTTATAGTAGAAAAGGGCGTAAAACGATTTTTGTTTGGCAGTAGAAGTAATTTTGACGCATTTTGCCATAATATTGTTACCGACCTTCAAAAGAAATATCCTGATATTATAAGAGTGGCTTATTTATGTAGGCACGAAGGTGGATGTTTGGTTGGGCAAGGAAAGAGCGAAGAAGAGTGGTTAAGAAGGTTTGCTCATATTGACGTTAAAGAGCAAGAATATGAGGAAATAAAAAGGTCCGACAGAGTAGATTCTGCCGGACGTGCGTCTTATATTGAAAGGAATGAGTTAATGATAAACGATAGTGATTATTGTCTTTTTTATATCGACAAAAACACAAAATATAAAAGCGGAACTAAAATTGCTCTTAATTTTGCAAATCAT
>JAFVSF010000087.1 GCA_017503885.1 Clostridia bacterium | reverse complement strand
TCACCAATGCCGCCGGCGGTGTCAATACCGGCTTCCAGGCCGGTGACTTCATGATGATCACCGACCATATCTCCACCTTCATCCCGTCGCCGCTTATCTCCGCCAATATCGACGACGGCAAAACTATTAACGTCGTCAACCATTTTATATGATGCGGAATTCATTGCCGGTATATCTACGTTTGTTTCTGCAAAAGGCGAAACTACAATCTCTACACCGAATTTATCTAAAAGGCTTTTTGCATCTATAGTACGAAAATAAGGATTGACTATATCCATATCGTAAATATAAACTTTTTTATTTTGCTTTGCAAGTGAAATAGCGTAATTTACCGAAACGTTAGTCTTTCCACTTCCGTAATGCCCTGCAAAAAGCGTAATTCTTTTTGTAAACATTAAACTTTAACCTTAACACACCAATTGTATTTGTCTTCTCTCGTTCCCCATTGAATACCGGTTAGTTCGTCGTAAAGTTCTTGTGTTAAACTGCCAATCTTGTTATTTGAAACGATATGGTCTTTATCTTTATAAGTTAACTGACCTATTGGCGAAACAACCGCAGCCGTTCCCGTACCCCACGCTTCAAGAAGTTTTCCGCTCTCTACTGCGTCAATGAGTTCGTCAACGGATAAAAGCCTTTCAGAAACTTTATAACCCTTGTCTTTCAAAAGTTCTAAACAAGACTTACGAGTAATTCCTGGAAGAACAGAACCTGTAAGTGAAGGAGTAACAACTTCATCACCTATCAAAAACATTACGTTCATAGCGCCGACTTCTTCAATATACTTTCTTTCAACGCCATCAAGCCATAAAACTTGAGTAAAGCCCTTCTTTTCCGCACGCTCACCAGCACGCATACTTGCAGCGTAGTTTCCGCCACATTTAGCGTAACCCGTGCCCCCACGAACTGCTCTAACGTCAGTATTTTCAATTATAATCTTAACAGGATTAAGCCCCTCTGCATAATAACTTCCAACAGGTGAAAGAATTATTATAAAGGTGGAATTTTTAACAGAGTGAACGCCCAACGTTTCGTCGTTGCCGAACATAAACGGTCTAATATACAAAGATGAGCCAACTGAAGTAGGAATCCAAGAATAATCAACGTTGATAAGCTCTTTAACAGCTTCAACAAATAATTCTTCGTCAACTTGAGGTAAACACATTCTCTCTGCGGAATTATTAAAACGTTTTGCGTTTTCGTAAGGTCTAAAAAGGCTATATCCATCGTTAGTTTTATAAGCCTTCATACCCTCGAATATTTCTGCGCCATAGTGAAGTACCGTTGACGCAGGATGAATAGTAATAGGCCCAAAAGGAACAATCCTCTTGTTATGCCAACCCTCGTTAGCATTGTAATCCATTATAAACATATGGTCAGTAAAATATTTACCAAAACCAAGTTTAGTCATATCTGGTTTTTCTTTTAAAGTCTTTGCCTTTTCTATAATTAATCCTTTCATATTTAATTCCTCTTAAAATTAGTTTAATTTTTTTATTTTTTCCGCAGCGTCTTCTCTCATCTTAAATTTAAGAATTTTGCCAGCGGCGTTCATTGGAAATTCTTTTACAAAGTCAAAATATCTTGGAACTTTATGCTTTGCGATATTTGCAACGCAGAATTCTCTAAGTTCTTTTTCCGTCAAAGTTTCTCCACTCTTAATTATAATGAAAGCATACGCTTCTTCGCCGTATTTTTGGTCTGGAACTCCAACAACTTGAACGTCTGAAACTTTGGGGTGAGTGTAAAGAAAATCTTCAATTTCTTTTGGATATAAATTTTCTCCACCACGAATAATCATATCTTTAAGCCTACCGGTGATTTTATAATTTCCGTCATCAGTTTTAAGTGCTAAATCGCCGGTATGGAGCCAACCTTCATTATC
>JAFVSF010000086.1 GCA_017503885.1 Clostridia bacterium | reverse complement strand
TCGTAGCGTTTAAAAAAAGTAATTTGCCTTTTTGCATATCTTCTAGAATTCATTTTTACAAGTTCTGTAGGAAAATTAATTCCATCGTTTATGCTACTTGCAACTTCTTTATAACCAATACCTTGCATACATTGATTTTCAAGGGTTACGCCCATTTTTAACAAACCTTTTACTTCGTCTTCTATGCCGTTTTCAATCATTAAATCAACACGCCTATTTATTCTATCGTATAGAATATCTCTAGGCATATCGGTTGTAATTGCGATAAAATCAAACCTAGGTGTTTTTTCATCAACGATGTCAGATTTTTTAATTCCAGAACTCTCAACTATTTCTAATGCTCTTATAACTCTAACTGAATCGTTTACGTGTAAAATTTTTGCCGTTTCGGGGTCTTTTTCAATCAAAACGTCAAAAACAGCTTGATTACCCTTCTCTTTTGCCAACGCTTGATATTTTGCTCTAACTTGTAAATCGCCTTTTGCTTTGCCGTAACTCATCTTATATAATATGGAATTAACGTAAAAACCCGTACCACCACATATTATAGGAAGTTTACCCCTCGATATAATATCTTCAATGGCACAAAGAGCATATTTTTCATAGTCCGAAACTGAAAACTCGTCAAAAGGAGAAACTACGTCGATTAAATGATGTTTAACGCCCTGCATTTCTTCAATAGTAGGTTTTGCAGAACCAACGTCTAAATGCTTATAAATTGCAACTGAATCGGCAGAAACAACTTCTCCATTGTATTTTAAGGCTAATTCAACGGCAAGTTTTGATTTTCCCGACCCAGTAGGCCCACAAACAACGATAATTTTATTTAAACTATTCTCTTGAACCATTTGTCAATTTCCGTCCTTGAAACTTTAACGGTTATAGGTCTTCCGTGAGGGCATCTTAAAGCGATATCGCTTTTTAGCATAGAAAGCAAGCACTCTATCTCATCTTGAGAAAGCGTTTTTCCAGATTTTATCGCTGCCTTACATGCCTTTTGAGCAATTTTATCTTTTAAAATGTCCGTCATTTCGAGTTGTTTTAATTGGTTTATATCGGATAGCACGTCGTCAAAAAATTTAGTGAGGTCAATATCCCAAAGTGTTAAAGGAATTGCATATATTGCAAAAACGTTTTCTTCATATTCAGCAATATCTATACCCATTTGTCTAAATTCGCTAAACTTACCTAGTAAAAATTCACTTTCTTTTTCATTAGTATGAACAAGATGAGGAATAATCATAGGTTGCTCTGCAACCTTACCCATTTTGTATTCGTCAGTGAATTTATCAAATAAAAGTCTTTCGTGTGCTGCGTGTTGGTCGATAAAAAATATGTCTTCTCCCCTTTCTAAAATTAGATAAGTTGAAAGTGCTTGACCAATTACTTTATATTCTAATTGAATATCAAGAGCCTCTTGTTTTGCCTCGAGTGCTCTTTTTTCATTTTCAAGTTCTTCAATATACTTTTTATTTTCTGCAAAAATATCGTCAATTACCGTTGATTTTTTATCGCTATTGTCCTCTATGTATTTTTCAACGTCACTAAAACTAAAAGCAGTCTTTTTAGTATTGGCAAACGAAGATACGAAAGGTCTATCGCAATGAACTTCAACAGCATCATCAGCAGAACATTCAATCTTTTTAACAATAGGTCTACTACCTGGGGATACTTGCATATAGTCATTGTTTTTAACTATATCAAGTGCCTGTGGTGCACCGTCTAACACGTTTGAAATTGTTGAAAATAACGTTGCATAAACGACTTGGTTATCAATAAATCTAACATCTGTTTTGTTTGGATGCACGTTAACGTCAACTGTTTCTGGCAACATTTCAATATTTAAAACGTAGAACGGAT
>JAFVSF010000085.1 GCA_017503885.1 Clostridia bacterium | reverse complement strand
TATCGTTACTCACGACCTAGACGAGGCTCTTTCACTTGCTGACAGGGTAATTGTTTTAGGTGATGGGCAAATAGATTACGATTATTCGTTTAGGTCTTCTATTTATCAAAGAGATATAACGGACGAAGAGTGTAATTTGGTAAGAAAAGATTTGTTAAAGAGATTGCTTTAGTGTTATAAAACGCTGTAAATCGGTCAACAATATAAATGCGGTAAACTCTTAGTTTAAAAATACATATTATATATCGAAGGGTTTTGCCGAAATATATTACGGGAGATTGGTTTATGATAAAGCGTGGAGAATTGTATTACGCAGACCTAAGCCCCGTGGTCGGTAGTGAGCAGGGTGGTGTAAGACCTGTTCTCGTCGTGCAAAACGACGTAGGTAATAAATATAGCCCTACTGTTATTGCCGCTGCAGTAACTAGTCAAATAAATAAGGCAAAATTACCAACGCATATTGAACTTAGTGCTATAGACTATGGGCTTAGTAAAGATTCAGTAGTTTTACTTGAACAAATACGAACTTTAGATAAAAAAAGGCTAAAAGAGAGGATAGGCGAATTACCTGTGTCAACAATGGAAAAGGTAAATATTGCTCTGCTAATTAGTTTAGGCTTTTCAGAAAAAATAGTATAAGTGACGGCGACAAGTTTGTCGCCGTTATTTTTTTGTTATCCAAATATGGAAAAACTATTTACAAAAGTTATAAAATGTGTTAAAATTAATTTAAGTAAAATTGTGAGGTTAAACAGCAAATGGCAGATTTAGCTCAAAGAATAAAACAGTTAAAAGATATAAGAGGACTAACGTCAAAACAACTTTCAGCTTTAAGTGGTGTGCCACTCGGTACGCTTAATAAAGTTTTGACAGAGTCTACAAAAAGCGTTAAGACGGAAACTTTAAAAAAACTTGCCGACGCACTGTCAGTGTCCGTTGCGTACTTGCTTGGGGAAGATAGTGAACCTATAAAAAGAGTAGTAGAAAACTTTGGCTACGTTAAGGTTGCCGCAGTAACTCCTGAACTTTCGCTTGGTAACGTTGATAAAAACACTCGCAAGATAAAAGATAGCATTTTAGAACTTTCGGCAAAAAGAGTTGCTCTTGCAGTCTTTCCTGAACTTAGCCTTTGTGGTTATACTGTCGGCGATTTGGCATCCTTTGATATTCTTTTAAACAAATGTGAAAAATCTCTTGTAGATATCGCTGATTTTACAAGAAATTACGACACGTTGATTTTTGTTGGAGCACCTATTAGAAAAGATGGAAGACTCTATAATTGTGCTGTTGCAATATGTGGGGGCGAAATTCTTGGCGTAGTGCCAAAAACTAGAATTCCATCTTACGACGAGTTTTGTGAAAAAAGGTTTTTTGCTCCGTCTCCTGATGATAATACGACTGTTAATATCGGTGGAATAGAATATCCTTTTGGCAATAAATTGCTTTTTGAAAACAGTATGCTACCTGATTTTAAGGTTGGCGTTGATATATGCGAAGACCTGTGGTTTGTTCATAGTCCATCAGAGCATCACGCTTTAAACGGTGCAACGATAATAGTAAATCTATCTGCAAGTAACGAACTTATAGGCAAAGCAGAAAGAAGGGGTAAACTTATTGCAATGCAGTCTTATAAAGAATGTGGTGCATACGTTTACGCAAATGCAGGCGTTGGCGAATCTTCAACAGACTTGCTTTTTTCTGGACATAATTTAATTGCCGAAAATGGTAAAATTTTAGCCGAAACGGAACTTTTTACAAATTCTATGGCAATAGCAGACGTAGACGTTTCGTATCTGCAATTTATAAGACGTAAAAAGTTTAATTACAAATCTGAACATACCGAGGGGTATAAAACTATAAAGTTTAACTCTTTCGTTTACGGAGGGGCTATATCTCGTGTTTATGACAAGAATCCGTTTATTCCATCTAAAGAAAAAGATAGAATTGAGGCTATGGAAACTGCTTTAGATATTCAAGCACATGCTCTTATTAGAAGATTAAAACAAATTTATAGTAAAAAGGTCGTTATAGGTCTTTCTGGTGGGCTTGATAGTACGCTTGCAATTTTGGCTACTTGTAGGGCGTATGACAAAATGTTAAGGTCAAGGAAAGAGATAACTGCCGTTACAATGCCTTGTTTTGGTACGTCTGATAGAACAAAAAGTAATGCTGTGCTTTTAGCCGAGTGTTTAGGCGTAACTTTAAAAGAGGTAAATATAAGTAAGGCTGTTCGCCAACATTTTGAAGATATTGGACATGATGAAAGCGTTGCAGATTTAACCTTTGAAAATTCACAAGCAAGAGAAAGAACACAAGTTTTAATGGATATTGCAAACGAACTTGATGCTATTGTAATTGGTACGGGTGATATGTCTGAAATGGCACTAGGTTGGGCTACGTATAATGGTGATCACATGTCAATGTATGGTTTAAATGCGTCAATTCCTAAAACTCTTGTAAGGGCATTGGTAAATCACGTTGCAGAGACGGAGGGGGGTGAACTTTCTAGAGTTCTTTACGATATTTTAGATACCCCGGTTAGTCCAGAATTATTACCATCTAAGGGCGAAGAGTTAACTCAAAAAACTGAAGATATCGTAGGCCCTTACGAACTTCACGATTTCTTTATGTATCATTTTATTGCAAATGGTTTTTCTCCGTCTAAAATCTATAAAATCGCAGTAAAAACCTTTGAAAATGATTACAGTGAGCAAACAATATACAAGTGGATAGAAAACTTTTTCAAGAGATTTTTTATTCAACAATTTAAAAGGTCTTGCGTGCCAGATGGAGTAAAAGTTACGCCAATATCTTTTTCTCCAAGAGGCGATTGGCATATGCCGAGTGATATGGAAAGAGAAATGTGGCTTGAAGATCTAAAGACCGTAGCACCTAGAAGTTAAAAGAAAAAGCACCCTTTGGGTGCTTTTTTAATGTGTTATTTATAGCCTTGTGCTTTTTTCGCTTTGGCATTTAATCGTGGCTTTTAGTTGTAGTTTTTCAAGGGTTAAGCCAGATAATTTTGAATAATGCGAATAATACTTTTGGTATAGAGCATCTTCAACTTGGAATAAATCGCATTTAGACCTTTTTAATTTGTCAAATAGGTCGTTAATAGTCTTTGTGATTTTTTCTTCGGCTATTTTTAAAACTTCTTTGGGAATTTCTGCCGTAGGGTTTAAATTTGAAACGTCAACTTGCATATTTGCATCTTCAAACTTGCAGTAAAAATTTAAATCTATACAGTACACGGGCAAACCGTTTTCAATTTTAAATTTATATTTTTTAGTGTGTTCGTTAACACCCAGCATGGCAGAGGTCTTTTTGCCGTTTATCTCTATTTCATCAAGGCTAATATATGTGTCTAATGCGTTTTTATGTTTAATATTAAACATAAGAGTTTCTTCTGGCGTTAAAGTTTCTACCATATATCCGTCGCTAAAAATAGAGGTATAGGTAGCGTCAAAAACGTATTGGTCTTTTCCTTGTTTGTCAGACGTTCCGTTCGAGCCTCCACTTGATCCACCACTTGAACTTCCACCAGAACTACCTTCAGGAGATTTTTCAACTTTTATTTTCTTGAGTAGGGGCATGTAGCCACTTTTAGATTTTGAGTAGTACATTTGAACGAAGTTTTTTATGCTTATATTTGCTATTCTGTCAAGTTTTGCAATGTCCTTTCCTAGTATTTTTTGAATTGTAAGAGAAGATATAGAGTCAAGTGGAGTGCTAGAAGATAAGAAATCTTTTGCTTTTCCGTCACACGTGGCGATATAAGCAGAATCTTGAATTTTGTCAGTACGCACAAAATAATTTATCGATTCCATTACGTTTTGCTCTAATAAAGAGTTGCCTATTAAAACGAGGTTGCAAAATGAAAGCATAGGATACCAACCAGTGTTTATGCCTATTTTATCAATGGCAGAGGCAATAGTTTTCCCTTTTTCGCTAATGAGGGAGTCGTTGTTTTCGCCAGAGGCTGTAGAAGAAGGTTCTGGTATTGCGATTTGTGCAGTTACTTCATATTCCTTGTTTTCTTTGTCGAAGTCTATGCCAATCGCCATTATAATTGCCGTTCTTTCGATGTTTACCAACCCAAAGTCGTTAGTCATAAATAAAATAAAAACAAAGGCAGTTGCAATAAGTAAAAATTTAGACCTTAAAAATTTCACGTGGTTTTCCTCCCTCGTTTAAAAAACATGAGTACAAACGGCAAAACGTACGCCATAAAAATAAGAAAATATACTATATAATATTGCATGACTTTAAAAGTTTCAAAATAGTAATTTTGAGTTGTTAAAAATAGTATTGTCATTAAGCCGTTTGTTATTAAGCAGGGGATTATTTTATGAGGAAAATTGAATACGTGGCTTAGACACAACGTTGAAAACACTAGTGGAAGAGTAACGGCAAAAACGCACACTATAGCAAGAGAAATGCCTGCAGCGTAGTCAATTCTGCCTGAATTTGACACTGAAAGAAAATATTTTCCCATTTTAATAGGAGCAAAAGACTGCCTTTCAGTTATAGAACCAAACTCACTATAAAGCACTGCCATAAATATTAAAACAGCGATAACGCAAATTCCAAAAGATAGCATAATTTTCGTTTTAGAAAGGCGTTCACGCTTAAAGCAACCAATTAAAAATAAAAGATAAGTGCTATCAAAAAACCAAAGGCTACTAAAGAAACTTCCTTTTAAAATATTTTTAAAAGGAATACCTATAATCGGCAATAGATTTGACGGATTTGAAGCAGGCAAAGAAAGGCTTATAAGAACTATAAAAGAAAAAGCAGTAAACCAAATTAAAACGTCGGAAAGCCTACCTAAAGTTTTAAGTCCTTTGTAGGAGAAAAACGTGCTTATTAAAAATATTGGTATAAATATCCAAACAACGTGAGTGGTTTCGTAAAGGGCAATTTCTATAAAACTCTTTTGCTCCATAATAGGCGAATATGCTTTTAGTAAAAAGTATACAAAATATAAAAAAAGAACTATTTTAGTTGCAGTTTCGCCAAGGTTTTCTTTGAGGATTTGAAAAAAGGTAAGACCTTTAAATTTATCGCCCATTTTTAAAATAAAAAATAGCATACCTCCGTCTATTATAAAATTAATTAAAGCAGAAATCCAAAGGCTTTCTTTAGAATAACCAGCCAAAACAGATGGTAAAATTATAATTTTAGTAACCAAAGAAAAAGTTATAATAAAAAGGCATATTTGCCTTAATTTCATTTTGTTTGCAGTCATTTACTAAACTTTTGCCTCCTTTTGTTTTTTGAGCCGATAGATTCGGGGCGATTGGTCATACCTATTACGTTTTCCATAAATATTCCGTCTTGCAAGTCGTTTGCAATAAACGGAGCGTAAGGTGCAGTATAGGCCACGCCGTAGTTGTCGATAGAGCAAAGATAACAAAGTATAAAAGCGATGAAAAGCACCATTCCGTAAGCACCCATTGAGCCTGCAACAATTAGACAGAGTAGCCTTAAAACAGAAGTTGTTTCTACAAGTTCTGGAATGGCGTAAATGCTTATTCCCGATATTGCCATAATAAGTATAGCAGGGGTGGAAACTATGCCGGCGTTTACTGCTGTTTCGCCTAGTACTAAAGCCCCGACTACTGCAAGAGCCATGCCAACGTATTTAGGCATTCTTACGCTCGTTTCGTTCAAAATTTCAAAAATCATCAAGACAAAAAACATTTCTACGCTTGGTGATAACGGAATTTCTTTAATGCTATTGACAATAGTCAATAAAAAATTCAAGGGGATTAGTTGTAGGTGGAAAAGTTGTACGGCAACGAAAATACCTGGTAAAAATATTGAAAATAATATTGCTATAACTCTTAATGACCTCACTAGGTTGGCTCGATATTTTGAAACGTAATAATCTTCCGACGCTTGCAAATCCTCAAGCATTAGGTATGGTAGAGTTATTGCAAACGGCGAGCCGTCTACTAGAATTGCCACACGCCCTTCTAAAAGTCTTTCCATCAAAACGTCAGGTCTTTCGGTAGAGCCTGTTTGTTTGAATAGTGATGTCTTTCGCTCGTTTAATATTTTTGCTACGTATGAACTGTCTGGTATGCCGTCAATGCTTATTTTTTCCAGTTTTTTTCTTATTTTTTGAACTAATTCATCTTTTGCTATTCCGTCAATGTAAATAAGAGAGATATCCGTTTGCGTATATTTTCCTTTTTGAAAATTTTCAACCTTTAAGTCTGGTGATTTTATATATCTTCTAACAAGGCTTAAATTTGATTTTATGCTTTCGTTAAAGCCGTTTCTAGGTCCTTTTATCGTTAGACCTGTTGGAGGCTCGGATATGGCTCTAACTTCAAATTTTTTAAGGTCGGCAGAGAGTGCACCTTGTTTTCCATCAAAAAAAACGAGTGTTTTTCCAGATAAGATGTCTGTAACGCTCTCGTTTATAGTTTGTTTTATTTCGATATTGGCAAGGTTTACCGATTTTGATAGTTTTTTTACCGAGTATTCGGGATTTGCCCTTCTAAGTGGAGCAATTAATTCTAATCCTAGGGTTTCTCTATCGGTTATAGAATCTACGTAAACGGCAACTGCGTTTAAGTCTCCTATTAAAAACTCAAAAAAAACTATATCGTCACTGCTTGTAATAGTTTTTAAAATTTTCACGTTATAGTTTAAATCATCACTTATTTTCATAAGCAAAGTATTTTTAACTTGTGAATTATTATGCAAGGTTTTCTAAAATTTATATAAAGTTACATAAATTAAAGGGTGTTATTGACAATTAGAATGAAGAATGGTATAAATTAGCCAAATTATAAAAAAAGGCTCTATCACAACTTGTGACTGATATTTAAAGGTTTATCTACTTCGCAATACTAGTCTTTTTACGGCTTTTTGCAATTCCGATTACCAACAAGGTAATTCCCTTGCAAAAATCTCGCAAAAGTCCCGTCTTGCTCGTATCTAACCCTTTAAATTTAATCAGTCATACGCTGTGACATAGCCATAAAAAAGGGGATAATTATGCAACTTAACGAAATTTTAAAAAACTTTCAAATAGATGGCGAATTTGTTTCGTGCGAGCCATACGGAAGTGGGCACATAAATAGAACTTATTGTGCAGTATTTAATACTGCAAAAGGCAAAAAGAGATATATTCTTCAAAAGATAAATTCAAAACTTTTTACCAACGTAGAAGGTCTTATGAATAATATTAAACTCGTTACGGAGTTTAATCGTGCAGAGATAGAAAAAAGGGGTGGCGATCCATTGAGAGAGTCGCTTACGCTCGTTCGCACTCACGACGGAAAAGTTTATTACAAAACTGAAGACGACGAATATTACAGGGTGTACGTTTTCATAGAAAACGCTTTGGGTTACGACGTTGTTGAAAAACCTGAACATTTTTATGAAAGTGCAGTTGCCTTTGGTAAATTTGCTCAACTTTTAGATAGATTTGAAAGTGATAAACTTTTTGAAGTGTTGCCTAATTTCCATAACACCGTAATTAGATTTGAAAACTTTAAGAAATCGCTTGCACTTGATAAGTTTAATAGGGCAAAAGACGTAAAAGCAGAGATTGATTTTGCACTTTCTCAAGAAAAATACGTTTCTACAATAGTAGACCTTTTAAGTAGTGGCAAAATGCCTTGGAGAGTTACCCATAACGACACAAAACTCAACAACGTATTAATTGACACTAAAACGGATAAGGCAGTTTGCGTAATAGACCTCGATACAATGATGCCTGGCAGTATTTGTTACGACTTTGGCGATTCTATAAGATTTGGTTGCAATCCTTGTTTAGAAGATACTCCAGAGACGGAAAAAGTAATTTTTAGTATGCCTTTATATGAAGAGTACGTTAAGGGTTATTTAAGTGTATTTGGCGATACAATAACTGATATTGAGCGTAAAACACTTCCTATGGGTGCTATTTTAATGACTTACGAGTGCGGAATTAGATTTTTATCCGACTATTTAGACGGCGACGTTTATTTTAGAACTTCAAGAGAAGGTCAAAATTTAGATAGGACAAGAACTCAGTTTAAACTCGTTAAAGATATGCACGCTGGCTATGATAAAATGTGCAATATAATCGATAAATATTAAAAGAGTGAAAATTTTTAATTTTCCCATTGACAAAATTAACGTTTGGTGTTATAATACAAATATCAAAGCTTTTACATAACTGACGGAGAAGCGGAGTACCGCAAGGGAATGTAAAAGTGTTTCGCCGACCGTCTGGGCAGATCAGTGTATAAGCTGGTTTGTCCTTTTTTGTTGTAAAGACAATCTGGCGAGGGAGGTAGAGATGAAGCATATAAATTGGGCAGGTTTTAAAAGTGGTAAGTGGCAAAACGAAATAGACGTTCGTGATTTTATACAGACCAACTACAAAGAGTACAAGGGGGACGATTCTTTTTTAGCAAAACCGACAAAGCGTACCAAAGAAATGATGAAAAAGGTTGAGGCTTTATTTGCTTTAGAAAGACAGTCTGGTGGTGTGTTAGATATAGATACGGCAACTGTTTCTTCACTTTTGAGTTATCCTGCAGGATATATAGACAAAGAAAACGAGATTATTGTTGGTATGCAAACAAACCGTCCTTTAAAAAGGGGTGTAAATCCTTTTGGAGGAATGAGGATGGCACGCCAAGCATGCGAGGCATACGGATATAAACTCAGTCCAAAGATAGAAGAGGAATTCCGTTATCGTACAACCCATAACGACGGTGTATTCCGTATGTATACGGAAAATATGCGTCTTGCACGTAAATCTCACGTTATTACAGGTCTTCCTGATGCGTATGGAAGAGGAAGAATAATTGGTGATTATCGCCGTGTTGCTCTTTATGGCGTCGACCGTCTTATAGAAGAGAAGAAAAAGGATAAGGCAAAGTTAGCAGAATCTGTTTTTGTAGGTGAAAATTTAAGGAAGGCAGAAGAACTTTACAAACAAATTCTTTTCCTTGGTATGCTCAAAGAAATGGCACAAATATACGGCTATGATATTAGCGAGCCTGCAAAGAACTTAAAAGAAGCAGTGCAATGGACGTATTTTGCTTATCTTGCAGCAATAAAAGAGCAAAACGGTGCAGCAATGTCTTTAGGAAGAGTAAGCACTTTCTTTGATATCTATGCAGAACGTGATTTAGCAAACGGAGTTTTAACTGAAGATGGTGTTCAAGAGATTTTCGATGATTTCGTTATAAAACTTCGTATTGCACGCCATTTAAGAACTCCAGAATATAACGAACTTTTCGGTGGTGATCCAATGTGGATAACCGAAGCAGTTGGTGGTATGGGAGAAGACGGAAGAACGCTTGTTACTAAGGGTTGCTTTAGAATACTTCATACACTTTATACTTTAGGTTCTTCCCCAGAACCAAACCTCACTGTTTTATGGTCTAACAGTCTTCCAGAACCGTTTAAACGTTTTTGTGCTAAAGTGTCGGTAGATACCGATTCAATTCAATACGAAAATGATGACGTAATGCGTCCTGTTTATGGGGACGACTATGCTATTGCTTGTTGTGTTTCTGCAATGAGAATTGGTAAACAAATGCAATTCTTTGGTGCAAGATGCAATTTGGCTAAACTCTTGCTCATTGCTATAAACGGTGGTTATGATACCACAAGTGGAATACATATAGGCCCTCAAATGCCAGTTTTAACATCTGAAGTTCTTGATTTTGATGAAGTTCAAAAGCGTTTTGACGTTTATATGGGTTGGCTTGCAAACCTTTACGTTAATACAATGAACGTAATTCACCATTCACACGATAAATATGCGTATGAAAAAGTGCAAATGGCTCTTCACGATACTGAGGTAGAGCGTTTTATGGCGTTTGGTATCGCAGGTCTTTCGGTAGTTGCAGATTCGCTCAGTGCTATTAAATACGCAAAGGTGAAAACTGTTAAAGATGAAAGGGGATACGTAATAGATTTCGTAACTGAAGGAAGTTTTCCTAAATACGGCAATGATGACGATAGAGTAGACCTCATTGCAAAAGACCTTACGCATACTATGATAACCGAACTTAGAAAAACTCCTGCTTATAGAGGAGCAATTCACACTTTATCGGTTCTCACAATTACTTCTAACGTAATGTATGGTAAACATACTGGTGCAACTCCAGACGGAAGAAAAGCATACACGCCTTTTGCTCCTGGTGCAAACCCTATGCATAATCGTGAAGAAAACGGTGCGCTCGCATCGCTTAACTCGGTTGCAAAAATTAGTTATGAGGACTGCCGTGATGGTATTTCTAATACGTTTTCCATTACTCCAGAAGCCCTTGGCAGAACTGATGAGGAAAGATATACAAATCTCGTAACAATTCTCGACGGGTATTTTGCAAAATCAGCACATCACATTAACGTAAACGTTATGAATAGAGAAACCCTTATTAAGGCGTATGAAAACCCAGAAGATTATCCTAACCTTACGATAAGAGTATCTGGTTATGCAGTAAACTTTAATAAACTTTCTCGTGAGCAACAAAGAGAAGTTATTAGCCGTACTTTCCACGAGAGTGTGTAAAATGACTAAAGGAAGAGTTCATTCAATTCAAACTTTAGCAACGCTTGACGGACCAGGAGTAAGGTTTGCAATATTTTTTCAAGGGTGTAATTTAAGATGTGGTTGTTGCCATAATCCAGACACTCACGATGCTTATGGTGGGGTGGAGTATTCTGCCGAAGAACTTGTAAAAAAAGCCGTTAGATATAAAGAATATTTCGGTAAAGACGGCGGAATTACAATTTCAGGTGGAGAGCCACTTCTTCAAACGGAATTTGCAACTGAAATATTTAAGTTTGCAAAAGAAGAGGGGTTAAACACTTGTCTTGATACGTCTGGCAGTATAATAAACGAAAGCGTAATAAACTTACTTTCCGTATGTGATAGGGTTATGCTAGATATTAAGTATACGGAAGAAGAGTTGTATAAAACTCACGTAGGCTGTTCAATGCAAACGCCACTTAAGTTTCTTGCAATTCTCAATCAAATGAAGATTGCTACGACTATCCGTCAAGTAATAATTCCAACCCTTAACGATACGGAAGAAAACGTTTCCAAACTAGTGGAAATTGCTCGAATAAATCCTTGCGTTGATAAAATTGAACTTTTACCGTTTAGAAAACTGTGTTCGGTTAAATATGATAATCTTGGTAAAAAGTTTCCTTTTGCAAATATTCCAGAGCCTACGAAGGAAAAGATGCAAAAACTTGAAGAAATTATAGGTGAATATAAAAGATAAAATATAGGATAGGAAAAATTTCCTATCCTGTTTATTGATATTTATCTTTTTTTGTGTTAAAATAAATAAAATGGTTTACGATATAGCAGAACTTAGAATAAAAATAAATAATAAATTTCCGTATACGGACAAATTTTGCAAAAACTATTTATCTAGTGACCAAGAAAGTCCAGTCGACTTAGAAATAGAAGTTTCAAACGAAGAGTTCTTGGAGGAGAAAGAAAAATCTTCTACCTTTTCTGATGGGTACGTAGAAAATCTTTGTATTTATCGCAAAATGTGTGAGCAAATGCCTAAGTGGGATAGGTTTTTAATGCACACTGCTGTTTTAGAGTGTGAGGGCGAGTGCTATGCTTTTTTAGGTAAGAGTGGCACTGGCAAATCAACTCATACAGGGCTTTGGCTTAAAAATCTTCCAACAGCAAAAATTTTAAATGGCGATAAACCTATTTTGAGGTATAAAGACGGAGAGTTTACCGTTTACGGCACGCCTTGGATGGGTAAAGAGAGATTGGGCTATAACGGTAAGGGAAAGTTGAGAGCGTTATGCTTTTTAGAACAAGCCAAAGTCAATGAAATAACTTTGTTGCCGGTTGAAAAAGTTGCAGAAAGGCTTTTTATACAACTTTTAATGCCTAAAAAGTTTGATATGGTAGCAAGAACCTTAGAAATTGCAGATACGCTAATAAAAATAGTACCGTCTTATCTTATGAAATGTGATATTTCGTACGAGGCATTTAAAACTTCGTTTGATTGTCTTACGGGGGATAAAAATGACTGATATAAAAACTGATATTAAAACTCTTTTGCAAACGGAAGGGCGATTCGTTGGGACGACTATGGGCGTTAGTATGCGTCCTATGATTATAAGTGGTAGAGACGTCGTAGTTGTTGAAAAAAAGAAAGAAAGGTTAAAGCCTTTGGACGTTGCTCTTTATATGCGAAATGATAAAGATTACATTTTGCATAGGGTTTTAAAGGTTACAGAAAACGGATATATAATTCGTGGAGATAACTGCTATAAAGACGAAATTGTAAAAGAGGAAGACGTAATAGGCGTTTTAACGCAGTATTTTAAAAAAGAGCGTCCAATTTTTATGGATGATAAAAAATATTTGCGTTACGTAAAAAGAAGACTCTTTTGGTATAAACCTAGAAAGTTTTTTGTGATTACTAAGCAAAAACTTAGAAAAATAGCAAAAAGGATTATTAAAGGAAAATAACATGATTAAACAACCCGAAACAAAAGGGAAGACGTGGCTTAGCCGAAATATTTTAAAATATAGACCGTGGGTAATTATGCTCACAGTGTTGACCGTGCTTGCAACTGCGTGCTCGGTAGGCTTTGCATATCTTTCGGGTTCGCTAATAAATAGTGCTACGAGTAAAAACGCCCAACTACTTAGAATGCTTGCTTTTATTGTTTTAACTCTTTTGGTTGCAAGAATTGCTTTTAGGGCTATAATAAATTATTTTACCGAGAAGTGTAGGGCTACAATAATAACAGATTTGAGAGGAAAACTCTTTAAAAAAGTTTTAAAATCTAACTATGCAAGCGTAAAAGATTATCACAGTGGAGATATCGTTACTAGAATAACTGCAGACACGGCTGAAATTGCAGGAACAACGGTAAGTATTCTTCCTCAAACTGTTGGAATGATTATTCAAATACTCGGTGCTATAATGGCGTTATTTGTAATTGACGTGTGGTTTACCTTGTTTTTCGTAGCAGGTGGGGTTGTAATTGTCGGTATATCTGCATTTTTAAGAAAGAGAACAAAATGGTATTATAAAGAAATAATGTCTGCCGACGGTCAGAGTAGGTCGTTTATGCAAGAAAGCGTTCTTTCTTCGCTTACAGTAAAGGCGTTTGGTGCAGAAGAAAAAACGGCAGAAAAAGCAGAAGAGATATTATCTAAGTATAAAAAACGTAGAATTGGCAGAGCAAAACTTAACTCTTTTGTTGGGGTTTTATATAGCGTAGTTACTAATTTGGGGTTAGTTTTAGCAATAATTTGGTGTGCTTTTGGCATTATGAACGGTATGGATTATGGTTCTGTTCTTTCTATCGTTCTTTTAATGGAGCAGTTGCAACGTCCTTTAAATACTGTATCTGCAATAATGCCTGCATATTATTCTAGACAAGCGAGTGCAGAAAGACTTTGTGAAATTGATAATTTAGAAGAGGAAAATTTATCTTTAGAAAGTCCAATAAGTTACGATCAAATCAAGTCGTTAAGCATTGAAAACGTTGTGTTTGCGTATGATAAAGACCTTGTTTTAGATGGTGTTTCGTTTAACTTTGAAAAGGGTAAAATGACGTGTATATGTGGTGTATCTGGGGCAGGAAAGAGTACGTTATTTAAATTGCTTTTAGGGGTTTATAAGCCTGAAAGAGGTAGCGTTAGTTTTAAATGTGAAGATAGGGACGTAGAAATTGATTCTAAATTTAGAAGTTTGTTTGCATACGTGCAACAAGGTAATTTCTTATTTACGGGTAGCATATATGAAAATTTAACGTTTTTTGCTAGCGAACAAGACAAGCAAAATTTGTACGACAAGGTTGAAAAGGCTATAGAGAGCGCTTGTGCAGAATTTGTGTATGATTTGCCAAACGGATTAGATACGATACTTACAGAGCAAGGTGGAGGACTTTCTGAAGGTCAAAGGCAAAGACTTGCCGTTGCTAGGGCACTTATATCAAATAGACCTATCTTATTGCTTGACGAGGCGACTTCTGCTTTAGATGATGAAACTGAGCAAAGATTGATTGATAATATAAAGGCTATGAAAGATAAAACGGTTATAATTATATCGCATCGCCAATTTGTAATTGAAAATGCTGATAAGATTATAAGACTTTAATAAATGAAGCCGAGCAAATTTGCTCGGCTTAAAAAATAGTTATATAAAGAAAATGCAAAACAAGAAGAAAAATCAACCTCTTCACGTTTTGCATTTTTTTGTTTTTATATTGGTTTTTAATGTGCGTGATTCTTATCTTTAATGATAGGATTCATAGTTAAGTTTATGCCAAGTTTTTTATAGAATTTTTCATCGTTGTGAGCAAGCATAACCGTAGTATGTGCTTCACAATTTCTAAGTTTTGGAAGTTGCTTTATTGCTTTTTCTGCATTTTTATCGTGCTCAGCAGAAGAAGACAGGGCAATAAGCATCTCATCTATATGTAATCTTGGATTTTTACTGCCCAAATACTTGATTTTTAAATCTTGAATAGGCATAATTGCATTTTTAGATATAAGGTCAACGTTATCTGGGATTCCTGCTAAATGTTTTAAAGCATTTAGGAGCATACTTGAAGAACAACCAAAAAGGTCTCCCGTTTTACCAGTTATGATAGTGCCATCGTTAAGTTCAATAGCCGCTGCAGGTAAGCCTCTTTCTTCTGAAAGTTTGTTTGAAACTGTGTAAACCTCTCTATCGGTGAGTTTTATGCCACTTGCTTGCATTATAAGTTCGATTTTATCAGACTCGGTAGAAGGTAAGTCGTTTCTTCTTTCGTTTGCGAGTGCTTTAAAGTAACGCCTTAAAATCTCTTGTTTTGCAGCTTCTACGCACGCTTGGTCGTCGCTTATTGCATATCCTGCCATATTAACACCCATATCAGTAGGCGACTTGTATGGCGATTTGCCCATTATCTTTTCAAAGATTGCGTTGAGTACTGGGAAAATTTCTACGTCACGATTATAATTTACTGCCTGCGTTCCGTATGCAGATAAGTGCCAAGGGTCTATCATATTTACGTCGTTTAAATCAGCAGTAGCAGCCTCGTAAGCGAGGTTTACCATATGGTTGAGTGGCAAATTCCAAACAGGGAAAGTTTCATATTTAGCATAGCCAACCTTATTACCCCTTAAATGTTCAAGGTAAAGTTGAGAAAGGCAGGTTGCCATTTTGCCAGAGCCTGGGCCAGGTGCAGTTATTATAACTAAATCTTTTGAAGTTTCGATATATTCGTTTTTATCCAAACCGTCTTGACTAACGATAAGCGGTACGTTATGAGGATATCCTTTTATATTATAATGATGGTAAACCTTAACGCCTAATTTTTTAACCTTTTCTTCAAAGATTTTTGCAGCGTCGTTATTGTCGGTGTATTGCGTTAAAACGATGCTACCTACAAAAAGATCGTAACTTCTAAAAATATCTATTAAACGGATAGCGTCTTGGTCGTAGGTAATGCCAAGGTCGGCACGCACCTTATTTTTAATTATATCGTTAGCGTTTACAACGATTACGATTTCAGCCCTATCTTTTAATTTACAGAGCATTTTTATTTTATTGTCTGGTGCAAAACCAGGAAGAACACGTGATGCGTGAAAATCATCAAAAAGTTTGCCACCAAACTCTATGTACAATTTACCACCAAAAGCGTCAATTCTCTCTATTATTTCTTCTGATTGAAGTTGTAGGTATTTTTCACTGTCAAAGCCGATTTTCTTCATTGTTCTTCCTCTTGTGGGTTATTACCAAATTATTATATCAAATTATTAAATCTTTTGCAATATAAAAATAATATTATTTTTAAATTATTAAAATTTACAATACTGTTGCTTTTAGTTTTAACAAGTTGTATAATTGTATTAATAATTAAAGGGGTTTATTTATGAAATTTTATTCCGTTGATTTATATGAGTATTTCAATATCGAAAAGCCTGATGGTGCAGTAGCAAATCTCAGTTGTTACGTTAGGAGTAATAGTGTAGAGATAAATGCTAAAAGAAAAAGCCCTGCGATGTTGGTTCTTCCAGGTGGTGGCTACGGTTTTGTTAGCGAAAGAGAGGGCGAGCCGGTTGCACTAAGTTTTTTAAATAGAGGTTTTAACAGTTTTGTTTTGACATATTCTATTGCCCCTCAAAGATTTCCTCGTCAACTTGCCGAGGCTGTTATGGCAATGAATTATATTCGACTTAACGCAGAAGAACTTTGTATTGATCCTAATATGGTTTCTGCTGTTGGCTTTTCTGCCGGAGGGCATCTATGTGCTACGCTTTGTAGTATTTGTGATTGTGACGCTGTAAAAACCATATTTGAAAGTAAGATTGATGCAAGACCTAACGCAGTTATTTTAAGTTATCCAGTAATTACATGTAACAATGAAAAAGGACACGTAGGTAGCTTTATAAATTTGCTTGGAGAAGAGAACTCTGATAAGTATTATCAGTTAGACCTTACTAATCTCATAAACGAGAAATCTTCCCCCGCTTTTATTTGGGCAACTTATACTGATGGGCTAGTTCCTGTAAAGAACGCTCTTTTGGCAGCAGATGCTTACGAGAGAGTTGGAGTTCCTTTCTCCGTGCACGTGTGGGGGAGAGGTTGGCATGGCTTGTCTGTTGCTGATAAAACTGTTTACGGAAAGTGGGAAGATGGTTATCCGGCATTAGTTGATATGTCTAAAAGTGTAGCCAAGTGGGTTGATTTAGCAATAGAGTGGCTTGAAGAAATGGGTGTTTATATAAAAGATTGATAAAAAGAAAAGGTCGGTTGTTTTGCAACCGACCTTTTGTGTTTTAGTTGTTAAAATTTTTTCATACAAGAAATACCGCAAATCCCACTAGGAACTTGCGGTAAAATTTTTATTTATTTAAATTAGTCTTTTTTAAGAGCGTTGATTTTCTTAGCAAGACCTGACTTCTTGTTAGCAGCAGTATTCTTGTGGTATACGCCCTTAGAAACTGAAGAGTCGATTAATGATGCAGTAGCAGGATAGAGTTTAACTGCTTCTTCATAATTACCAGAATCAATAACAGCATTGAGCTTTTTGATTGCAGTCTTAACTTCAGATTTGTTGTTTTTGTTTACTAAGTTCTTCTTTGCGCTTACAAGTACACGCTTTTTAGCAGATTTAATGTTAGGCACTTTATTTCTCCTTTATTTAAAAACAAATTTACAGTAGTCATATTCTATCACAAAAAATCTTTAATGGCAAGAATATTTTACCCTCTTTTGCAATTTATTTTTTTAAAATTAAAAAATTTTGATGTTTTTGATATTTTTTTAAGGCTTAAGACATATTTATAATGCCGTATGGATAGAAGATGTATAGTCGTTTGCGACAGTGGAGTAGGTGGGTTAAATCTTTTTAACAAATTGGCAACCAAGTTAAAAGGTCAAATATTATTATATTATGCAGATTTTGATAATTTGCCGTATGGCGAAAAGAGCAACGCAGAACTTGAAGAAATAGCACGAAAAAACTATGATATGTTCATGCAATTTTCTCCAAAGGCCGTTGTGTTTGCATGCAATACTTTATCGGTAAATACCTTATCAGATAAATTTTATGGAGGGGCTAAAATTTATAGAGTTTTACCAAAGGTAAAATTTGATAAAAGGGGGCTTTTACTTTGCACGGAAGCAACGGCGAAAAGTGAGTACGTTAAAAATTTAAAAACTGAAAATCCTTTGCTAGATGTTTTGCCTTTAAACGGGCTTGCAAACGAGGTTGAAAAGTCGTTGTTTTTAGGCGAGCAAATCGACGTGACCACTAGGTTTGAAACCGTGAGCAAAAACTATGATTTTGTTACGCTTGGATGCACTCATTATTCGCTTATTGAAAAAGATTTGCGAAAAATCTTTCCGAGTTCAGAGTTTTTAAGTGGCGAAAATGAAACTTTTGACAAAATTGTGAATTTCGTAACCACCTTTGACACCGATGATTATCAATGTGAAGTTGGCTTTATTGGAAAGGGTGCAAATAAAGTAAAATCCCTTTATTTTAAAGGGTTTTTGGGGAAATAATCAAAAAATGAAAAATTGGCTTGTGGTTAACGAGTGTTGGCTACAAGCTTTTTTATATAAAAAAATTT
>JAFVSF010000084.1 GCA_017503885.1 Clostridia bacterium | reverse complement strand
GATTTATGAAAAGCGTCGTACGTTTTTTTGTTTATCTCTTTTATCTTTATACTGTCAAATTTAAGCACTCTATCATAAGTGTAAAGACCGTTTACTTCGTCTTCAACGTCGCTAACTTGAGTGTAAACGGTTGCACCTAATAGTTCTTTTTTAATTAAAGGTATAACTTCGTTTAAATATAGATTTTCGTATGCTTTTTGCAATGCTTTTACATCATTAAACGACTTATAGCCAAACTTTTTATCAGTAAACACGTGATTTTCAACGCTGTGAGAATATCCACCAAATTCAGTTAAAGCAAGTATTCTTTTACCATCGTTTTTCATCTTTAACTTTCTAAAATAAATGTGTTTGCTACACAAATCTCCCCCACCTACGTCTTGCCAACCACTAGCATGGTCATAATGTCTAGTAGAGTCGTAAGCACTTAAAGTTTTCCAAACGTTATACGCATCAAACTGCCCCCACGCCTCGTTAAACGGTGTCCAAAGACAAATTGAAACGCTATTATAATGAGTGTCAATGAGCCCTTTAGCCTCTTTATAATAAAACTCTCTTGATTGTGAATTACCACGCTTTCTTCTCTTAAAGTTCATATCGTTTAAATGCAGATTTAAAAACGGACAAAGCATAATTTGAAGTTGGGAATATTTATCGCCTCCGTTTATCATATCTTGCCAAACGAGTACGCCCAAAATATCACAGTAATAATACCAAAGATACGGCTCGACTTTTATGTGTTTTCTAAGCATATTAAAGCCGAGTTCTTTTATATTTTTAATTTCATTATAATACACCTCATTAGATTTTGGAGTGTATATTCCATCGTGAAAATAACCCTGATCTAAAAGTCCGTTATGAAAAATAGGTTTACCATTTATGCCAAAGCATTTTTTACCATTTATTGTTTCGGTGGTAAACTCTCTCATTCCAAAATAACTTTCAACCACGTCTTCTCCCATTTTAAACTCTACCAAATAGAGTTCCGGGCTATCTGGCGACCATAGTTTTGGGCTATTAAGTGGCACTATAAGTTGATTATCGCAAATATTATCATATGTGCATATAACCTCTTCTCCATCTTTTATCGTAGCTGAAATTGGATTTTCGCCAACCTTTTCAAAGTCAAATTTAACTAAACTATCTTTAACGCTTGGTGTAATTTTTACCTTTTTAAGATATTCGTTAGGCGTACTTTCAAGCCAAACTGATTGCCATATACCACTTGTTGCAGTATACCAAATCCCACCCCTTTTATACTTTTGCTTGCCCCTACCATAAACGTCGGAATCAGCATTATCGGTTACTAAAACGTAAAGTTCGTTTTCGCCACCTATAAGTGCAGAAGTAATATCAAAAGAAAAAGGAAGGTAACCACCCTCGTTCTTGCCAACTAAAATACCGTTGACGTATACTTGAGAAATTTGGTCTACTGCACCAAAATTTATAAAAACTCTACCTTTATTAAAATTATTTGGCAACGTAAAATTTCTTCTATAATGTAAAAACTCATCTTTTTGAAGTTGCTTTTCTACGCCAGACAATTTACTTTCTGGACAAAACGGAACTAAAATTTTACCATCAAAACTTGAAATCTTATCACTGCTTTTATTTATCGAATAATCCCACTCTCCGTTTAAGCAAACGTAACTATCCCTTTTAAACTGTGGTCTTGGGTATTCTGCATGTGGAACAGTATCACTTGAAAAGTTTGGTTATATTATCATTGTTTTCACCTCACCTTATAATTATATCATTTCTACAACCTTTTTTTCAACCAAAAAAACCTTTTATATTATTTTTATTGACAATTTTAATATAAAATATTAAACTTATCGTATGAAAGGAATAATTTTGACAAATGCTTACGTAAATACAGGCGATATTGCTTTTCAACCCAATAGGTTAAAAGAAGAATTTGAACGTTTAAACGTTGAAATTGATATTATACCAAACGACTTTTTTCCTATATCAGTTGAAAATGGCAACATTAAACATAGCCTTGAAAAATACGATTTTTGCATTTTTTTGGACAAAGATAAATACGTTTTAAAAGCAGTTGAAAAATGTGGAATCCCTGTTTACAATTCCTACGAGCCTATAACAGTCTGCGATGATAAGATGCTAACTTTTTTAGAACTTGCAAATAGTGGTGTTCCTATGCCAAAGACCTTACCAGGACTTCTCTGCTTTGATGAAAAGGCAACAATCAAACAAAGCACGGTTGATAAAGTAATACAATATCTTGGCTTACCTGTTATTGTTAAAGAATGCTTTGGCTCACTAGGTAAAGGCGTTCATCTTGCTAACACAAAGGAAGAACTAATTCAAATTTGCAATAAAGTTAAGTGTAAACCACATCTTTTTCAAGAATTTATATCTTCAAGCTTTGGCAAAGACGTTAGAGTTATTGTTGTTGGCAACGAAGTAGTTGGGGCAATTTTAAGAGTTTCTAATGGAGATTTTCGCTCTAATATATCTTCTGGTGGACACGGAGAACCTTTTACTCTTACCCAAGAAATTAAAGATTTAGCCTTGAAAATAGCAAAACTGTTAAACCTTAAATACTGTGGTATGGACTTTTTAATAGGAAATGACGGTCCACTTGTTTGCGAAGTAAATTCAAACGCATTTTTTAAAGGTTTTGAACAAGTTACGGGTATAAACGTTGCTAAAAAATATGCTGAATTTATTTTAAAAGATTTAAGTAAATAGTTAAAATGCGATGCTTTAGCATCGCGTTTTTTTCTTTTAACTTTTTTTATCTTTGGCTATATCACAACGTATGACTGATTAAATTTAAAGGGTTAGATACGAGCACACCAAGGCTCGTGAGCCCAAAAAGACTTGGTAGACCTTGTTGGTCAGCAACGTGACGTTGCATCCGTGTATTTTGCCTAACTCTTACAAAGTGAGATTTAAAGGTGGAGAAACAAGGTAGGCTAGGCTCACAAAGAATTTGGGGGTGGGATAGACCTTGTTGGTCATCCCAGCCACAAATACTTTGTAGAAACGACGCATACCGACGTTTATACGCCTTTAAATATCTGTCACGAGTTGTTATAGAGCCTTTTCTTTTAACTTTTTATTCATTATAAACTTATATAAAATTACAAGCCCAAAGACTAATACTGCAACAACTAACGCTGCTAAATAGATATTTGCATTTGGTACGTATTGTTCTCTTCCATCACTACCTATAATGGTGTCTGCATTTTTCAACACTAATGCACCTATCCACGGACCAATAACGCCCGGTATTAAAACTTGACATATTATTCTAAGACCTTGGAACATTCCTGCCTTGTTCTCTGGTATTTTATCTCTTATTATTGCACCAAATACTGCCATGCCTGCAAGATAACCACACATCATTAAAAGTGAGCCGACAAATACAAGTGCAACCCCTTTAAAAGCAAAGAGTAAAACGTAACCTAACATAAGTATACAAATAGCATACGTAGCCGATTTTTCAAAGCCCCATTTATCGTATAATCTTCCGTAAAAGAAAGTAAACACCGATGCTAAAACTATCGCAGGAGCCATTATAAACACGTAATTAGTCATTTTTAAACTAACTTCGTAGTAAATAATGAGATGTGGCATAAAAATTTGTATTGATATACCAAAAACTGCAAAAATTATAAGGCTAAAATAAAGGCTTGTATTTTGTTTTATTACAGATGGCTTAAATCCGTATAAAATATTCTTAAAATAAGATGCGTTTTCCTCTGTCTTTACAACCTTTTCTTCAATCAAGAAACATCCTAAAACGCCGATTGCTATAACTACTGCACCAATTATTATATAGATAGCAGTCCAACTAGAAGGAAAACTTAAATCGAAGAACATAAAGCCACCGAAAACGACGAGTATTGCAACTAATGGCATCATAGAGTTTATTCCTTCCATTTTTCCTCTATCTTCACTTGCCACGCTTTCAGTTAGCCAAGCGTTAAAGCAGGCATCGTTTGCAGACGAGCCAAAAAAGGTCATAACGCAATCCATTATTATAACGAGTGAAATACATATTGAAGTTGCCGACGCCACTGCAGGAAAAACTGCATTTATTACGTCTACCCTAATAAGTGAAAAACTTAAAATGGTTATTCCCCAAACGATATAGCCACCACAAATAAAAACTTTTCGCTTGCCCATTTTATCTGAAAGTGCACCGATAAGTAATGTTGTTACAGTTGCCGTTACTGCACTTAAAGATACCATTAAAGATATTTCGTTCACGTTTGCATTGAACATTTTGTAGATAAACACGTTAAAATACATATTTTCTACAACCCATGCTACTTGCCCAATTAAACTAAATATAGTTAAAACTAAATAAAATTTTGCCTTGCTATTTTTTACCATAATTTTGCATCCTATTTGTTTAATAAAACTCGAACTGTTTACTAAACTCTTTTATTCTAATTATACCCTATTTTGATTATTTTATTTCACGTGCAAATTCTTCTACGTTTCTTCTGTTAAAATGCATTTGAGATGGCGTTGCATCTTCAGCAGGATAGCCGACCACCATCATACATTCTGGAGTAAGCCCCTCTAAATTAAGGGCTTCTTTTGTCTTTATAGGGTCAAATGCACATACGTACACACTACCAAGACCAACCTCGCTAGACGCATACATCAAGGTCGTTGCAATAATACCTATATCTTGAAGGGTAAATTCTCTACCACTTTGGCGATTATGCCAACGCTTTTCATCAATAGAGCAAATAACAAAAACGAGTGGAGCACCAAAAAAGCTATCCCTACCAGCAGTAAGTTTTTGTATACCCTCTGGAGTTTTTGCATACAAAATTTCATAAGGTTGATTATTTCTTGCAGTTGGGGCTTGTTTTACCATTTCTAGAATTTGAGCAATTTTCTCATCTTCAACTGGCGTTGACTTAAAACTTCTTACCGAATATCTTTGACTACAAATATCTTTAAAATTCATAATTTTATCTCCTTTATTATATTATATAATTTATCAGTTGCAAATGCAAGTCAGTTTTTAAAATTCACTTTACTTTTTGCACTATATTGTGGTATTATTTTTATATGAGAATTGATAAGTTTTTTTCTGAAATAGGCAAATTTTCGAGAAAGGAATGCGCCGAAAAATTAAAAAAGGGTTTTATAACTGTAAACGGCGAAATCGTTAAAAAAGGCGAATTTAAAGTAGACATAGAAAAAGACGTCGTTTGCTACAATGGAGAAGTTGTAAAATACAAAAAGTACGTCTATATACTCGTTAATAAGCCAACTGGCGTAGTTTCGGCTACTGAAGACGGCAGAGATAAAACGGTTGTTGACCTACTCCCACCCGAAATGAAAAAGTTAAACTTGTTCCCTTGTGGTAGGCTTGATAAAGATACTGTTGGGCTTGTTATACTAACAAATGACGGCGTATCGGCACATAACGCGCTATCTCCAAAACACCACGTTGAAAAGAGATATTATTTTGAGGTTGCCGATGAGTTTACCGATAGCGACAAATTGGCAATAGAAAACGGTTTACAACTTGCTGACGGCTATACGACAAAACCTTGCAAAATAGAACGTTTAAATGACAAATCGGGACATATTACCTTGACTGAGGGCAAGTACCACGAAATAAAAAGGCTTTTTGGTGCAAGACGTAACAAGATAACCTTTCTAGAAAGGGTTTCATTTTCTAAAATACTACTTGGCGATTTACCAAGGGGGGAATGGCGATATTTAACCGAAGAGGAAGAAAAAATATTTACAAACGCATAATAAAATTCCTTCTGCTCAAAATATAAGCAGGAGGAATTTTTATGAAAATTGCTAATATTATTGCTTACGTACTAGTAATCGTAGGCGCATTGAATTGGGGACTTTTTGGTCTTCTTAATTTCAACCTCGTTTCCTTTGTGTTTGGTGGTGCTAGAGTAATGGGCTCGGTGCTTGTATACTCTGTAATTGCAATCGCTGCATTATGGCTTATAATTTCACCATTTTTAACCGAAGGAAAACTCGCTTTAACTCAAGGCGAAGATATGTAAATAGAGGGCAACTGCAATTTGCAGTTGCTTTTTATTTGACCTAGCGAGCATATTTTGTTATAATCTTAATATGAAAATCGCAGGTGAAATTATTGGCTTTTTTGCCATACTATTTAATTTTTTAATATATCAACAAAAGAAACGAAAAAGCGTATTAAAAGTTAAACTTTTGTCTGATATAAGTTGGGCTTTGCACTACGGCTTGCTAACGGCTTTTTCAGGTATGGCAGTTTGTATTGTCGGCACGGCAAGAGAAACGACGTTTTTGCTTACCGATGATAAAAAGGAAAAGCGAAGATACTTTTTATTAGCCTTTGCAATCATTGCGGTTATAACGTCTATACTCACAATGAAAGACCTTTTTGGGCTTTTACCTGCACTTGCGTCGCTTATTGCCGTTTTTAGTTATTGGCAACAAAACCCAAACCTAACTAAAATATTAGGAATACCCATTTCAATAACAATGTTGACCTACGATATTATGAGGTTTTCTATTACAGGTATTATAAACGAAATTTTAACGCTTATATCAATACTCGTATTCTTTGTTTTTAGCAACAAAAAAGTAAAGGCTGAAAAACAATAATATATTTGACAAAAACGCCGTATAGGTCGATTTAACGACTTATACGGCGTTTAATTTAATTATGCAATTACTACGTCCCTAATATAGACAACGTTACCAGTAGCAACGTAAAATGCCCATTCTGTACAAGAAGTACCAAGATTAGAAATGTCTATCGTGTAAGTTCTCCACTCGTCAAAAACAATTTCTAAATCTGGCGAAACGTTAGGCTTGTCTTTTTTAGTTCTAAATACTATATGCCCGTCCAAACCGCCGTCTATTAAAGGCTCGCTTTCGTTAGGCTTTACTCTTATCATAAACTCGCCGTTACCGTCAAATTTACCCGTTGACGTTGACGGAATGTAAATAGTAAAAGTAATGTTACTCTTATTTGCAACAAGCTCTGGTTTTACATACAATTTAGCTTGAGATGTTACAGCCACCTTATAAGCGTTATGACCTGCCATTTCTACTGTCTGTACAGTCATAGATGCTGTATCCTGAACGTACATATCCGTGCCGTATTGTAAACCACTAACTTCAAGAGGAGGAATAGGAGGCTTTGTTGGATCTAAGCCATCACAATAGTAAACGTAAGCGTCAACTATAGCACCTGTTTCATCTAATACG
>JAFVSF010000083.1 GCA_017503885.1 Clostridia bacterium | reverse complement strand
TGCTTTTTCGCCAGTGCAAACTACTTTTTCACTAACACACCTTGCACTATTAAAGGTTAAAAGGTCAATTTTAGTTGTTTCAAGTTCGCTTTCATTAAATTTAAGATAAGCGTCTTCTACAACTGCAAAATTTTGAGTTCTTACAGTCCCTCCAAAAAATTCTAGCGAAACGTCTACCGAAACAGTACTTTTTTCCTTTGCCTCATCAACGAAAACCTTAACGTTTGTAGCAGTTACGTCAACAACTGCATACGCCCTATCTTCTTGCAAGGCTTCAACGTCATCAAGTTCGTATCTAAAAGTAATAACTCTCCTTTCTTTTACTATATCATTATTTTCAGAAAATGGCAATGCCTTGACAATTAAAACTACTTCACCCTCTAAAATAATGCGTCCTAATGAAGAATTACAAGAAGTTAAATACGCTACTGCTCGATAAGATAAAACTTCGCTTATAGTATAGTCTATTGAAAACTCGTCTACAACGGTGTGCCGACCTTGTCTGTAATCATTATATATATCTATTGATACGTCTTTATTCTTTACGATAATATTTTCGCCACCTGTAAGAACGTCTACGCTTTCTTCACCTCTTCCTTCACTTAAAAAATTTAAAGTACAAACACCCGAAAAGCCATTTGAAGTAATAAGTTTTACGTCTGTTATAAAGCAATCTATGACGGCGTTTTCTAAAGCGACTTCTTGAATTGCATCAGCCTCGCAAGTGGCTTTTTTATACCCATCTTCGCTGAGATAAACTAAGGTAAATATAACCTTGGCTTTTATAGTTGTCTTTTCCCCTTTACACTCTTTAAAAATAGGAAAAGCGTTTGCAGTTAAGGATATGGGCTTTTTAACCTCGCTCAAATCTTTAAAAGGACATTCTACTCTTATTTTGCTATTTGCTTTTAGTAATCTAGCACAAGATAGGGTGCTAAAATTTGGTTGAATCATATTTATACCTCCACCAGTATATTTCGGTATAATATATGAAAATTAATACTAACTTATTACTTACAACTTATAAAAGGCAATAAAAAAACGCAGTTAAACTGCGTTTTTGAATTTTTATACGCCATACATACCTTTTACGATATTCTCAAACATTCCGTTTAAAGGATTGTATAAATAGATTAAACTACCCGTTGGTGAAGCCGATAAAGACTCATGCCATTTATTAAACATTGGTCCTGTTATGCCGTCAATCGTGTTTGCTAAGAAATCGTTAAGTGCACCAGCATCTTCGTTTTGACCAAATAAAATTATTGAAACGTCATCATAAAGGTAATCGCCACTTGCATCTTGTACTGTATTTACACCGTGAATAAAACCAAAAAGTGCAAACACAAAACCTAAATAAAGAGCAAGGTTAAATACTAAACCTAAAGCAATATCTAAACCTTTTACAAGTTTCTTCTTTTTTCTTGCAACGAAGAAAGGTAAGAAAATTAGTTTTACAAGCCAATTTATAAGCTTATGTAAAAGAATATAGCCGAGAATAAGGAATAATACGGCAAATGGAAGGAAAGAAATTATTGATGCCACAATTCTCAAATTGTTAGGATTTGCAGAGTTGAGCCATGCAGGGTTACCAAACAAATTGATAGTAGCGTCTGCTAAATAATCAAGCCATCCAAACGTGTGCATCAAGAAAAATACGCCTACACACGCACCGATACCACCGGCCATACCGATTATAGTTCGCAAAATTCCAAATATGAAGTTTCTTGAAAAGCCAAACCTAATACTTGCAGTTATTACACAAATAAGCACTAAGATTAACACCAAGTCAACGATAAAATACATACCTATTCCTCGAAAATTAAAACACTTAATATAATTATATACTAATCAAATAGTAAAGTCAATACAAATTTTTAATTTTTTATTAAAATTTATCAATTTTATTATTCAAATTAGCGTTTTTGCAAAAAATTTACTTGTTAGGTTTATAACCGTCTTTTAAAGATACGATTTCAGAAAGCACGAGTTTATTACCTTCAGTAACCTTTTTATAGTAGCCTTTTCTTAAAAGTTGGAAAGACGTATCTTCTTTAACCTCTGCAAGATAAGGCTCTGCTTTGCCGTTAAATACGTGTACGCTGTCATAATTCATACGCTCTGAGAAATCTTGTCCACTAAATTCAGCGTCTTTTAAAAGATAATCGTACTTTCTTATTTCACAGTCAACTGCTTTATCTGCATTTACCCAGTGAATAACGCCCTTTACTTTTATACCACTTGTGTCGTTACCACTTCTAGATTCCGGCACGTATGAACAAATAAGTTCTTTTACCGAGCCGTCTTCATTTAAGATAACGTCGTCGCACTTGATAATATATGCGTTTTTAAGACGAACGTAGCCGTCTTTTTTAAGTCTAAAATACTTTGGTGGAGGCACTAAAGCAAAGTCTTCTTGCTCAATGTAAATGTGCTTTGACATTGAAATTTCTCTCTTGCCCGCCGTCTCGTCGTTAGGGTTAATGTCAAACTCTTCCATTTCCTCTTGATCTGGGAAATTAGAAATAGTTACTTTCAATGGTTCAAAAACTGCCATCGCCCTTTCTGCGTGAGTATTTAAGTAATCTCTTATAAAATGCTCGAAATACGTAATTTCTATCTCTGAATTTGCCTTTGCTATACCGATAGCCTCACAAAAATTCTTTAAAGCCTCTGCTGGAACACCCCTTGACCTTAAACCTGTGAGCGTTGGCATTCTTGGATCATCCCAACCTCTTACCGCACCGTCTTCAACGAGTTTTTTAAGATATCTCTTGCTCATAACGGTATTCGTTATGTTAAGTCTTGCAAACTCGATTTGGCGTGGTCTATGGCTTACGCCAGTATTGTCAACCACCCAGTTATAAAGAGGTCTGTGATCTTCAAACTCAAGCGTGCAAAGAGAGTGTGTTACACCTTGCATAGAGTCGCAAAGAGGATGAGCAAAATCGTACATAGGATAAATGCACCACTTATCCCCCGTTCTATGGTGATGAGCACGAAGAACTCTGTATATTACAGGGTCTCTCATGTTTATGTTAGGCGAAGACATATCAATCTTTGCTCTTAAAACTTTTTCACCGTCGGCAAACTTGCCCTCTTTCATTTCAGTAAAGAGTTTTAAGTTTTCTTCTACCGTTCTATTTCTATAAGGACTTTCCCTGCCAGGTTCGGTTAAAGTTCCTCTCATAGCACTTATCTCATCAGCTTTAAGATCACATACGAAAGCCTTTCCGTCTTTGATGAGTTTTACTGCTCTTTCATAAATCTCGTCAAAAAAGTCTGACGCATAGTGAACTTCGTGCCACTTAAAGCCAAGCCACTCGATATCTGCCTTAATTGCCTCTACGTACTCAGTCTTTTCTTTTGATGGGTTTGTATCGTCAAAGAAAAGATTACAAAGCCCGTCGTATTTTTTAGCAGTACCAAAATTAAGGCAAAGTGATTTTGCGTGCCCAATGTGAAGATAGCCGTTAGGTTCTGGAGGAAATCTCGTATGAACACCCTCTACAACGCCCTCTTCAAGTTCGGTATTAATAATTTCTTCAATAAAGTTGTTTGCTTCTATACTCATAATTTTAATATTTTATCTTATTTTCTACGTATGATGCTAATTCGGAAATTGGCATACGGATTTGTTCCATAGTGTCTCTATCACGAAGTGTTACGGTATCGTCCTGCATGGTATCAAAGTCTACAGTTACGCAGTATGGAGTACCGATTTCGTCTTGTCTACGATAACGCTTACCAATAGAGCCAGCCTCGTCGTACGTACAAGGGAAATGCTTGCAAAGTTGCTTGTAAAGAGCCTTTGCCTTTTCGCCCATCTCTTTCTTTTGAAGAGGAAGAACGCAAACCTTGTAGGCAGAAATTGCAGGATGGAAATGCATTACAACTCTTGTGTCGCCACCCTCTAATTGCTCTTCATCATAAGCCTCAGATAAAACGGCAAGCATAAGTCTGTCTGCACCGATAGAGTACTCTACTACGTATGGAATAAACTTTTCGCCGTTACCAGAGTCAACGTAGTTCATATTCTTTCCAGAGTATTCTTGGTGACGTGAAAGGTCGTAGTCTGTTCTGTTGTGAATACCGTTAAGTTCAGACCAACCCATTGGGAAGTTATATTGAATATCACAAGCACTCTTTGCATAGTGAGCGAGTTTATCGTGGTCTTTATAACGGAGATTTTCCTCTTTAAATCCTAATGATAAAAGGAAATCCCAAGCACACTTTTTGTATTCTTCATAATATTCTACGTCAGTACCCTCTTTGCAGAACCATTGATGCTCCATTTGTTCAAATTCGATAGTTCTAAAAATAAAGTTACCTGGAGTAATTTCGTTACGGAATGCCTTACCAATTTGAGCAATACCGAAAGGAATCTTTGCTCTCGTTGAACGCTGTACGTTTAAAAAGTTTACGAATTCGCCTTGAGCAGTTTCAGGACGAAGATAAATCTTGTTTTGGTTGCCCTCAGTTACACCTCTTGAAGTTTCAAACATAAGGTTGAAATTTCTAATCGGAGTCCAGTTAAACTTGCCACAAATAGGACATTTGATTTGATGCTCGTTTATGTATTCTTGCATCTCTTCTTGGCTCATAGCGTCTGGATTAACTTCGCCTTTTGAGTAATTTTCAATAAGGTTATCTGCTCTTTGACGAGCCTTACACTCTTTACAGTCCATTTTAGGGTCAGAGAAACTTGCAGTGTGACCAGAAGCTTCCCAAACTCTACTGTTCATAAGTATTGCAGCGTCTACGCCGTAGGAATTTTCACTCTCTTGAACGAATTTTTTCCACCATGCTTTTTTAATGTTGTTTTTAATTTCTACACCAACTGGGCCGTAGTCCCAAGTGTTACCCATACCGTCGTAAATATCACTTCCTGGGAATATAATACCTCTTGTTTTGCAGAGGTTAACGAGTTTTTCCATCGTAACTGCTCTTTTAGATTCCATAATTTTGGCACCTCGATATTAATAAATATATATATTATATTTATTTTCCTACTAGTTGTCAAGCAAAATAAAATCACTAGCGTATCAATTTTAACCTATATCGTAAAAATATTTTAAAAACTGTTGACTTTTGTTCTATAACATTTTATCATTAGCTTATCACGATAATTTAGGAGCAAAACATGTCGGACAAAATCAAGGAAAACGTCCACGAAGATCATAGACAAAGACTTAGAGATAAATTTTTGGCAAATCCCAACTCACTTAACAAACACGAGGTCTTGGAACTGTTACTTTTCTATGCGATCCCTCGTAAAAACGTAAACCCATTAGCACACCATTTATTAGACAAGTTCGGCTCGGTAAACGCTGTTTTTAACGCACAATCAAACGAGTTAAAATCTATTGAGGGTATTGGCGATAGTACGGTTGCCTATATAACTATGCTAGGTAAACTTTTAGAATTGGTTGCCGAAGAGGAAATACAAGAGGGATTAAAGTTTTTCAATTTGGAAAACGTTAAGAAATATTTAATTAAGTTCTTTTCATCTTTTGACAAAGAAGTTTTCTACGCCTTTTTCCTTTCAAAATCCGAAAAAGTTATAGCCAAATTCTCTTATACCTCCGACAGAGTTGATGAGATCAACTTTTTACTAAGCGAGTTTTCTCGTTCGTTTGCAAACGTAAAACCACACGCCGTAGTCGTTGCACACAATCATCCGTCCGGTAACCCAGAACCTTCTAGAAAAGACGACTCTGCTACCGAGAAAATGTATTTGATGTTCTCACTTTCGGGCGTAAAACTTTACGACCACGTAATTATTGCAGGAAACAAAGTTTACAGTTATAATAGCGACGGTAGACTTGCTAAAATTGCACAATCTGTAAACAGCAAATTCGACTTATAGGGAGACTTATGGATAACAATCTTGAAATTTACGAAGATAAAATTCGCAGAGAAAAAGCCTGTGGCGAAAAAGAAAACGTCTACTCTAAATATTGCGATTTCATTTATTATAAGTCGAGTGTCAATCCAGAATTAACACTTGCAATGCGAATTTTAAAACCAGAAAAACCTTCTTATCTAGTAGCCACGACTCACGGTTGGCACATGAGTATTTTTGATTTTAAACCTTTAGAAAAGCCACAAACGGACTGTCTTTTAGTTGAGGTTGATATGAGAGGCAGGGCGTTTTCAGACGGCAAACAAGACTGTAACGGATTAGAACTTATAGACGTAATTGATGCAGTTGAATACGTTAAAAAGCATTATAAAAACTATCTTATATCAACTGAAATCGTATTTTTTGAAGGAGGTAGTGGAGGTGGTGGAAACGCCTATGCTTTAGCAGGTAAATTCCCCGATTATTTTGCCCAAATAACTGCAATGTGTGGCATCACCGATTACGGCATTTGGTACGATAACGATGCTATAGGCGAGTTTAGAGATGAACTTGACGTTTGGATTGGCGACAGAAAAAACCAAATGTCATACGACTCTAGAAGTGGTATTTGTCTTGTAGAAAACCTATCTTGCCCACTGCTTATTACACACGGAGCAAAAGATATTAGAGTGCCTTGCTATCATGCCGAAAACTATATTAAAAGGGCTGAAAATTTAGGCAAATCACACTTGATTAAATTTCTAAAGTTTGATCGTGCAGGTGGTCAAGACCATTGGGAAAACATGACCGAAAAAGATTTAAAATTAATGAGCGACACCTGCAACTTTGAAAGAGAAAACAATTTTAAACCAACAGAAATACCAAATCAAGGCGAGTTAGTAGTTGGAGGCTATTTAATTACTAAAAAATTCGAAATTTTTTTAAATGATATAAATAAAATTGCCAAAATAAAATACGATTATACAACGAAAACTGCTTCGGTTTTTGGAATAAGCGAAAACGAATATTTATTGACTTGGAAATAAAAAAGTCACGGAAAATAACGCAAATCAAAAGATAAACTCTTTTTGGTGAACGCTGTAATTCCGTGACTTTCTTTTTATTCAACTATTTTATTCAAAATAACGTTTTAGTGTTTCGTATCCTTTGATGCCGATATTATCTTCAACGTACTTCCTATCTTTTACTAGTTCTTCAAGAGCGTCTTCTCCTAAAGAATAGTAATAACTATAAAACGCTTTCGTTTTATCTGCAATCATTTTTACGTATTCGTTAGATTTTGTTTCATCTACGTCTATACCTGCATCTTTGAGTTTTGCAAGCGTTTCGGCCTTTTGCTGACGTATTTTATTATTGTATTCAAAAACATCCTCTTGCTCTTTTTGATATTTATCTAAAAGTTCTTCTACTCTTCGATTTACTTCTTTTGCCCTTTCCTCATTAAGGACGTTAGTATCGTTTAAAAGTCTTAATTTCAACTCTTCAACTTCTCTTGAAAGAGCGTCTATTCCCTTATCTCGTTGAGTTATAATTCCTCCCGTTGCACTTATGCGTCCTTGCTCTAAGTCGCTCAACTGATTTAAAATAATCGAGGATCTTGCAAGACCTCTTTTTATTGCCTCGTGAGAAGTGTTTTCTTTTGCACTGTCATAAGTTTTTTTTAATTGTTTTAAAGATTCTTCTGCCTTTTGATAAAGTTCATCCTTTTCTTCTTCAGCATTTTGTATTTCGGTGGCGTTTTTTGAATTTAACGAATTGAGTTTTGCGTCGTACAAAGGAGATATCTCATCCTCTACCTTTTTCCTCGTTTCTTCACTAGAGGGCATTTCGTAGGTTTTTTCTACAACGTTAGGAACTACTACGTCGCCGTAAGTTCTATTAGGGGCGTTTTTATATTCACTGTCGATAACTTCAATTTTATCTTTAAGTTTTTCTTTTTCGCTGTTATCCGTTTTGCCCTTATCTTTATTGATATCTAGTTTAGCATCTTCTCCACCGTCATCTTTAATTTGTGGTTTAAGTGCCTCTTCATACTGTTGTTTTGTAAATTTAAATTTTGCCATAAATTTTCTCCTTATAATTTAATTAATGTTTGATTTTTTCTAATAACCGTAATGCCTTGCTTGGTAATTACCCCCTCGTCACCTATGCCAACAACGATAGGCTCAACACTTTCAAATACCGGCTTTTTTACCACCACTAAACCTTGCTTGTATACAACCATCAATTTACCGTCTTCTTCACTCAAGTTAGCATTTTCAACCCGTCCAAGCGATATAGCCTTTTCGGCTATAAATCGTTCTACTGAACTATGTTTAATTACCGTTAAAGTGCCTCTAAAATCAGTCAAGCACAAATATCTTCCTGTTGTTCCACTGAACGTCTTTATTCCACTTGCCTTATAAGGCAACTTATATAGCGTATTCATATTGTCTGTAGTTATTATTCTAACAAATACCGAATCGCCTCTGAGCATAAAGACGTAGATTATTCCATCGCAAACCTCTAACGCACAATCGGTAAAATTTGCATCTATATATCGTGTTAAACTTGAATAGTTACTGCCTACCATATGCTTATCAATTTTAGCCTTACCATCTGCTTTAGTTAAAAAATATAGTTCGTTATCATTTAAATATCCTACCGATACTAAATCTTTACCAGAATAACAAACTTCTGTTTGCATATCGTCGACGTTTACGCATTTTATGGTATCACTATCTCTAAAGTAAACGTAATTTTGAAAAAGTACACCTATGCCCGTTTTCTTACGGCTTTTTATTATTTCTCCCATAATAGAAAAGTACATATCCACTTTAAAACTAGTAATTGAACTCGGTTTTTTTATAGAAACCGTTAAAACGTTTTCCCCTATTTTTGTTTTTATAGGAATTTCGCAGGAAATTGGAAGTTGCAAATTACCAGATTGAACCACGTTTCCGTTTACCAAAAACTCGAACTGAGCCTCAAAAGTTTCTGGCGAAAGGACCTCTAAATTTACCACTACAAACGTTACTTTTTCGCACGAAAAATAAAAATTTTTCGTTTTATTTGCAGTTTTTAGCAGTAGATTTTCAAACCTCTCTTCAATCGTTATAATATTCTCTTTATTTGCTTTTTTAACTTCAAGAAGATTCACCCTTCTTTCCAAATCATCAGTTAAATTGTTTAATCTTTTTATATCTAATTCAGTCATACGTAATATAGAAATTCAAGCTCTACTGCCGAAATTTCTACGTTCACCCCCAAAGCGTATAGTTTAATAGCAAATTTCTCACCTTTAAGCCTCGTGTATTTTTCACAAACTCCATTTTTAGGTTTAAGCTCAAAAACGTGGTCCACGCCGTCTGCCACGACGGTAAGTCTTACTGGGGAATTAGCAAAAAACCTAACTTTATCAAGCGTTTTTGACTTAGCCTTTAAACCAAAGTCAGTCTCTTTTCCATGCCATTCCATATGTATGTTTTCGCCATTCCACCCTGCACCTTGTTCAACTTCGAACACGTTCAGTTTTAACCTTTCTACTGCAAATAATTTATACATATCAACACCGTTCATAACTGCAATATCGGTAATTTGTGCTATTAATGAAAAAGCATAATCTGATCCATCTGGCTTTATTGCAAATATTCCCCTTTGCAACCCCGTATTTATTGCTACGCTGATAAGATAATAAGCATATCCGTTATAATAAACACCTTTTACCCAGTTTTTTGTCGTCTCTACGTTATCGAACCAAGCATCGGAAATTCTCACGGCGTTATAACCGTCGAAACGGTACAATCCGTCACTTGCAAAAAACAATATGCAATCTCCACAAACGGTTATAGTGTTTTTACAAATTTTACCACAAGAAACCAATAGGTGCGAAACTGAAAAATCAGTTTGGTCGCCGTATGCTGTAACTCTAGACACGCCGTAACTTCTAAATACGTAAACGTGTCCTCCAAAAGCAACAGCCTCTAGCATTTCGCCCCTATCATCACTCATATCAATAAATCCTGCCTCGGTTAATGACACGTTCCAATTTGTAGGGTCAAAGTCATCAGAAAACCAAAGTGCTCCGTCTACCCCACCACTAGTAATAAATAATCGTTCATTGTGTATACACATACTAGTCACTGAAGGAGCGTCGGGAACTTCCACTACACTTACGCCGTCGTAAATCTTTATACCTTCGCCCTCTGCCGAAAAAATTATAACGTCTTTACTGTTATAATTATAACAAACGCCAATGGGCTTCTTTGTAAAACTCAAATTTGGAATTTTTTGATACGCCCCTCCACTTGCAGGAACGCAATACATACTCCCAGAAACACCATAAGCAATAATTTTATCTGCATTTACACCATTTTCATAGTCGTTATGCCTAAAATAATAGATTGCATCTATAACTTCGTAATTAGGCAAAGTGTATTTACTGCCTACAGACCTTAAGCCAAATGAAGTTTTTAAAGAGCCGTCCTTACAAGAAAAATTATAGCAAAGTTCTGCTCTATTATAAGAACCAACTTCGCCGTCGATCCTATGGTCGACGTTATAAAATTTACCAAGTTCAATGCGTGCACGTCGAGGTCTGTTTAATTTTAAATTCCTCACAATCCCCATCTTTTACTCACCTTCATTTTTCTACTCTTATAATCTTTTCTAACTTCAATAGCCTGCCTGTATTTATTTTCCCAGTTAAGAGCTTCTTCTATTCTATTTTGCATAAGCAAATACTCTGCAAGAGTTCCGTAGATCAATACGTTTGTACCAACTACTGTATTTTCGTATTTATAAACGTCATTTAAACCTTGCTGGCACGGAATAGCCCTATACTTCAATATAAACGGACTTTTTTCAACCTCAAGTTCATTGTCGCTCAACCTATATAATAACGGTTTACCAAACTCATCGGTAACTGACAAAAGTTTAATCATAGGCTCGTTAAGAGTTGTTACCGTTAACTTTGAATCTAACACTTTAATTTGCGTTAGATAGTCGTAATAATTTAATGCAATGCTTTTAAGCACGTAGTTGTAACACGATAATAAAAGGTCGAGTTTTTGCTTTACCTCATCATCAACCTGCTCTTGTCCGTTTTTTATACTCAAATAAAGACTTTCATCTGCTATTTTTGTTACCTCTAATATAACTTCTTTTACCGTCATTTTACCTCCAAATAAGGCGGTGGCATATACCACCGCCTCAACTTTTTATTATTCTTCAGTGATACCTGAAATCATTGCTTGACCACATGGTCTTGTACAAACAAGGTCTGCATATTTAACCAAAGTCGCCGTATAGGTCGGTTTTCCAGCAGTTTGGCGAAGAACTTTACCATCTTCACCCTCAAGCCACTTCCAGTCGCAAAGTTGATGAAGAGCGAAGTCGTCGGTGTTTAAAAGATACATCGTTCCCTCTGGACAGAATCTATCTGAAACGATTGGAATACCGTTATAAGAAAGTGCTTTACAGCCACCGTTGAGTTCCATAACGTCAAGATTTCTCTTATAAGAAGAGAGATGTTTTTGGAAGGCTCTCTTAACTCCTGAAGAGCAAACGATAAAGTTTACCTTGCTACCATGAACGTCATCTAAGTGGTCGATTGCCTTTTGAATCATAGTTTCGCTAATTTCACCTGCGTTCTTTATTTTATAAGGAACTAACCAATCGTGTGATGAACGTGATAAACCATAGAGCACACTGTTGTCGCCAAAAATTGCTCCAAGACCAGTAATTTCCCTGTTGAAAGAACCTTGTAAAACAACGCAATAACCTGAACCAATTTGTGCGCCTGAAAGAGATGAACCTTCAACGGTAAAACTCTTTTCTTCCGCGTTGACAGTTTTTACTTTTCTAATACCTGCACTTGATGGTTGTCCAATACCTGTCATAAATTCAATTTGCATACCAACAGCAATATTTTTAATATTATCTACAGTTACAGTTCTGTCCGCAACTGATACTATGTTTGCAAGCATACCAGAACCATCGCCGTATAACATTCTTCCAAAGTTAAAGGTGGACGCTTTGATAAGACCTTCCATTTCTGCATTTAAAAGATTTACAAATGCACCTGCATCGTTTTGAGATGCTCTTATTGCTTTATCGGAAATTTCAATAGTACCATAGAGGTTTTTAAGGGTAGTAACTATTTGCTCATAGTTATTACCTCCTGCTGACGGAAGACTGCCGTCTTCATCCCCTGCACCAACGCCTCCGTTAATACCATATTTTACGACTCTTCTTACTTCTTTACCCCAAACGTCGGTAGTGGTTTGCTTAATCGCTGCAAGAAGAGGGTTTACCTCTGTGTTAAGCTGTTCTGAAACAGCACCTAAATAAAGTGACTTTAACGCCTTGTCGGCACTTGTCATTGTTACCATATAATTTTATTCTCCTTTTCTTTTTATATACTTTTTTGCTAATGCCGATGCCTCGGCTACAGTTGTTGGCTTTAAAGGTGGTGTAGTTAGCATTACTCCACTTATAGCCTTAGTTTTTGGTTTTTCCCGCATTATTTTTTTAAGATATTCTTGTATTACGATAGTAGAAAACTCCTTGTTGAACGACGCTAAAACGTCACTTTTTTCATCAGGTTTATTTTTTGCTTCGCTTAAATTTCTCTCCAAAATTTTGATGTAGGCTTCTTCCTTTTTCAAAGAGCCGTTTTCAAGCTCTTTTTCTATTTCTTTTGCATATTGAGAAGAATGAGGATAACGCCCAAAAAAATCCTCTTCTTCACCATTTTGCCCCACTGCTTTTTCAACCGTTTTTTCCATTTGGGAACGGCTTTTAAGCTCCCCTTCGATTGTTTTTAATCTCTGACTACGCCGTGTAAATTCAGATTCTAAACTCTCGTAAGCTTTAAGAAGTGACTCTGCATCTTTAAACTTGCCATACGGATTACAAGACGCCGTTTCTTTACTATTATTTTCTGCCTCTGCAGTGTGCGTTGTATCCACAACAAATTCTACGTCAGTACTCTTCATAATTCACCCTCCGTTTTGCTTTATTCTCCTATAATTGCTCGCCTATGAGCCCTTATATGAGAAATTGCTCTTTCTTTTTTTATAGGGTCTTTTCTTACCCCCTCGCTCTCAACTGAAAGCAGATATCTCGTATGCTCTTGAACGTGTATTTCGTGGTCGTCATACTCGTCAATTTCTACGTCTTCTATAAAACCTGAAATATTTTCTTTTTCTGCTTTGCCTACGTGCAAACCCTCTAAGTCTAATGCGTTATCAATAGAGCCAAAACCCAATATTTCAAGCAACTTTGCCTTTGTCCTTTTTGTCATTTTTCCAGTGTCATCCTTTAAAATACCTGCCCCTATAAGTTCATAAACTGCATTTTTCTTCTGAGCCGGCGTATATACTAACCCGTTTTCAGTGTCGAGTTCTACGTCATCTGAAGACAAATCAGAAGACGTAAAATAATACAATTCAACTTTACCCGATTCTCCAGCAACTCTCAAAAGTCTAGTGTCGGTGGCAAACTGTTTAAACACTCTAATCATGTGCTTTGCTATCTCTTTGACAGCCCTTTTTAAACTTTCTCCCGTAGCGTTCATTCTAGCCTCTTCTTGCTCAACAAGAAGTTGCAGAGCAACGCCTGAAGAAATATTAGAATCGACGTTAGACGTACGTGAAAATTCACTGACACCACTAATTAAAATAAACTCGTTTAACAGTCTTTCTTCTTCGTATATAAGTTCGGAAGGAATATGCCCCGTACCTATAAGTGATGGTGGTCTAGTTCCCTGCCTATATACTACGATTTTACCAGGAGAAAGTCCGTCTTCTGCCAAATCGTCTACGTCAACAGAGCCGTCTTCAACCGAAACGACACCCATAGTAAGCCTATTCAAAAATTCTTGTTTTCTATTTTTTACTGCGTTGTACGCTCTTTGAACGGGAATTAATCTTTCTATAATGGAAGAACCGAAAAAACTACCTGCTTTATCTATAGAGTTCTGCTGAATAAACGGCAAATCTCTTCTTCCCTCAACGCCGTTTACATACGGCAACTCTCCGTAATACAAAATTTTGTTTTCAGCAACTGCAATATATCTTCCGTTTGGATATTCTACCGTTGGTCGTTCATATCTTTCAATAAGCACCGTTCCATCGTGCAGCACGTTAGAACTGTTTGTAAAGGTGTTATTACTAATCATTTTTAAAGAAAAGACACTTACGTCTCCACCTTTTAAACTAACACCGTACTTTGACTCAACGTCTTCAATTCTAACTGCCCTAGCCCTTATAACACTTGCACATTTAGATAAATTTTCTGCACAAGTAGAATCGGGAAAAATTTCAAATGGTGATACGGCCTCAAGCAATATATCTCCCTCATAAACTGGGGTATCTTCATAATTTCCTAAATACTTTCCCCCATCGCCATTCCAACCAACGTAGTAAAATGCAGAGCCACAAACCTCGCTCCACATTGTTGCTTTTGCGATTACGTCATTGGCGTTAACGCGACTATAGGCAGACTTTAATAGTGCAGAAGCTAATTTTGCAGACTTCACGTCAGCCTCTTCTCCACCTTGCGCCCTAACGCTAAACACTGGACAATTTCGCGTAAGTTTAGAAATTCTTATATCAACTACTGGAGCAATATGGTTGTATGCGTTACGACTTTGCCAAAAGTAATATTTTTCAGTTTCTTCAACCTCTCCGTTTGATGAGATTTCACAATATTGATTACCCGACAAATAGTTTAAATTAAGTTCCCACTGTTTTTCTATTTGTGCTCTTTCCATCTGTCTTCTTGAAAAATCTTCAACAACGTCTCTTACTACGTCTTCGTAAAATGCTTGGTTACTTTCTCTTTGAACCTTTGACATTTTCTTCCCCCTTTCCTAAATGTTTCTTTAAACTCTCGTACAATTTATTCAAACAATCGTCGCACAAATAATATTGAGGGGCAACGCCGTCGAAAATTATACTTTTATCAGCCTTATTGTGACATCCGTCTACGTCACACTTAATTACTATTGAGCATTTTTCAATATTCATTTCTTTTTTTCCTCCAATAATTTCATAAGTCTTTCCCTTTCTTTTTCAAGCTCGTCATCGGTCATATCGGTTATATCTCGCTCCTCGGATTGCATTTCCATCAAAAGCTTAACGGCAGACACGTCGGGAGGGACACTTTTTGTAGTAACCTTACGTTTAAGAAGTCTTATCTCGCCATCCGTCTCTGAAAATTCTTCTACAGTTTCTACCGTATCAAAGCCAATAGCCTTTTTTACGAGTGCTTGAGTAATTTTCTTTTTAGTATTCAAATTCACGTTTTACTTTTATTAAAATTAAATGTAATTTTAACATTTTGACCTCCTGAGCCTTTTTGCAAGTTTTTGCTTGTCTTTGGCAATTTCAGAAAGCTTTTCTCTAGGCTTGGCACTTTGAGGTCTTGTCATAATAAAATATCTCAATTCGTCAACGCAATGGTCATCTCTTTTGATTGGCAAATCACCTTTACCCCACCTATAAGATTTAAGTTCACGAATTAAGTTGGTACAGTTTTTAAATATAAAGATTTTATCGCTTTTAAAAAAATCTTTTACCCTTGCTATACCAGAAAAAATATCTTTATTTACGTTTGGATTAGCAAGTATTCCATGGTCGTAAAAAAGTTCGGTAACGCTTTTTACGGATGCCAACGTCTTTTGATTTGCTGCCGAGTCGATAATTGCATTTATTCTACCTTGTGAATCTCTTCTCCAACCAATTTCATCACTTATAGTTTTTATTCTTTGACTATGCCAAGCAACGTCTTTTTTTGCCTCGTAATGTTCGGCAACTACGTACACGTTTCCGTCGTAATCAACTGCGTACCAATGGCAAGCTAAAGGATTGTTAAGACCTGGGTCAATAGAAATGTTATTTTGCCAATCAAACGGTAAGTCAAAAGGGTCTATCACATGTTTATTTTCATCAAATTCAGTATAAACAAGCCCAGACTCGTCTGAAAAACGTCCAAATCTTCTTGCATCTAATTCTTTTTCAGAAAGTGTTTTAGTAAGCCCCTCAATCTCGTCTTTGGCAAGATATGGATTGTCAGCCCACTCCATAAATTCATACCACACGTCTGGAGAGTTTGCTTTATTTAAAAAGATTTCATCATAAACGAAAGTAAGCCCTTTTAGTGGCGTCATAGTGCCAAATATGTCGCCTTGCTTATCAATAACCCTCATTTTACATTCACGATAAATATCTTCGCTAGGCTCTTCATCAAACCACACAAAATCTAAGGAACTACCTTGAAATTTCTCTCGCCCTTGATCGCAACTTTTAAAGCCGATTGTTGAAATTCCACCGAAAACGTTTTTAATTTTAATTTGGTCTATTATTCCGTTTTCCGGCGAGTCCTTTCTACCTGAACTCATTATTATTTCACTAATCCACTCTCTTGGCAAATACTTAAGTATTTTACTTTGTGCAACGTCTCTTTGCACTTCTTTTGAAAGCGAAACAACCCAACCGAAAACGTCTTTTTTGTTTTTGCGAAATGGATGTATGCCCCTAGCCAAATATATACTCTCTACTGCACCACACTCTGTTTTTCCACTTCGGTTACCTCCAAAAACCCATCTATTACGCTTCTGGCATTTATGAAAAGCGAGTTGCTTTTGGTGTATCTTTGCTCCGTTATTATATTTATTTATCGGTCTTTCTCTTCGCCTCTTTATTTCGTTTTCAATCTTAATAAGGTTTTCTACACACTCTTTTTGATTCATAATCGACAAACGTTCTCCTTTTTCTACTTAAATTTCATTAATAACCTCTGGCTAAAAGTCTATAATTTTGTTGCTATGAAAAAATTATTTTTGTTATTATTTTTAATCACGACTTTATTCTATCCCAATGAAGTTGCAAAGGCAGAAAGCACTAAATATTCACGCATAATGACTGACAACGTTATGCTTTTTATCGACTCCTCCTTAACTATTGAGTGGTTCGTTTTGCCTAAGGGCTATTACGTAAAAGTTGTTTCGGTAAATTCCTCGTCGGCAAAAGTAGAATACAAGAGCGACAACCCGTCAAAACCATCGGCAAAAGGATATATTTCAACCGAACACTTAAACATCGTCGACGGTCAGCCTCCTGTTCTTTATCCAAACCTAACGCTTACGGTAAATCAAAACTGCATACTTTTTAAAGACGTTGAAATGAGTCTTTCTGAAACAGTAACGCAAAACAGTACGATAGATTATTATGGAATGATAGAAAAACCTAACGGGGAGCGATACATATACGGATTAGTAACGACTACTAGTGGAGATAAATACGTAGGATATTTGCCTTTTTCTGCCGTATACGATTTTACCCCACCTTTTTTGGCAATTACCGAAAATAATCAAGACGCAACGACTAGCGAACTTTTTTCTCAAGCAGAAAACCAAACGATAAAAAACAACTTAGGCAACACTCTACAATTGGTAATAATAATTGCCGTATCGATAATTGCAATAAGCGTCGTATACCTTTTATTTAAGCCCTCGCCTACCAAGGCTAGTGACGAAGTTTTGACAATAGATGATTTTTACGATGAGTAGTTTTATCCTTTTTTACAAGGAAAACCTATCTTTTTGTTTTTGAAATTATTATTTCCAACTAAAAGATTTCCACTTTTTTTAATGGTCTCTTCCACCTTAACAATTCCTTCGTAAACAACTTTTATGTAGTTGTATTTTTTGCAAAGGTCTTCGTATACCGAATTTGAATAACCTTTACTTTTCATTCCAAACACAAACTTTCCAAGTGCATACGCAGCTTTCTTATAATATCCGTCTGTTTTTTCTAAAGTTTGACCAACCCCTAAACTCCCTATGCCATATTTAACGCCTAGGATGTAACTATGACATGGTTTCATTTCAGAAAGAGTTTTTAAAACAGCTTCTTTCAAATATTCTAACTCTGCCTTTTGCATTTTCAGTTCTAAAATCTCCTCTGCAATGTGAATAGCAGGTCGACGGGAAACCCCACTTGAATAAGCTACCTTTTCAATAACTTTTTCAGTACTTTTTATAAATGCTTCCGTTTGTCTATAAGTTTTTAAAATCGCTTTTTCATAAGCATACATACATTGCACCTCCTTTTTACCGAACGCCCGAGAGAGTAAAAGCAAACGTCGGTTGCCAAAGACGCCCATAGAATAAACCCGACTTTTGCAAAAATCAACTCTCTCCGGAGAAAAAATTTTTCAACATTTTGAAATTTGATTTTATTTACGAACAACTG
>JAFVSF010000082.1 GCA_017503885.1 Clostridia bacterium | reverse complement strand
GTTTCTAACAAAATTTGTTTACAAATTTTGAGCGTATTCCGTTAGGAATCTTGCCGAGAGTTCTCGCTTGCGAGATACGGCAACCTCCCTCATCCTCCGTTTCCTATCCTTAATGGGATTAAAGTGGGGGTAGTCGGCAACGTAACGTTGCATCCACCCTGCTGCTCTCCTACGCCTTTATTACGTTATAAAAATTCTTTCTCCAAAAAACCTTGCTTTTGCAAAATCTGTGTTACACTCAAATTGCGCCCAAAAATAAAATTTATGGAGGTTTAATAAAGTTTGTTTGAAAATTTTGTTTACAAAAACGGAGAAATAGTAGATAATAGTTGGGTAAAGTGGTTTCACTTCAGCATTCCTGATGAAGAAGGGGCAGTGAGAGATAAAATTAGACGACAACTAAGAGATCTGGGGCATTGTATGGCTTGCTCTTCTGTTTCCGGTTGCTTTTTCGTTAAAAGCAGGTTGCCTAAAAAACAAGGCGACCACGATGGGTTATTGCATGATAACTGCGACTGTGAATTGTTCAATATACAAAAGCCAACAAAACAAATCCGAGCTGTTTGCGATATAAATAAATTTAGTGGATATATTTTTTCAGACAAGTATATTAAAAATGGAAAAAAGGATTTGTTCGAAGTCTTAGGTTTTAATATAGAGAATTCTCAACATTTAAAAGACGAATATGAAAAACAAGCGAAAGAAAAATATTTAAATGGGGATTATATTATTCGAGGTCTTAACCCAGAATACGGGCAAGATATAAATATCGCTATAGATTTATTTTCGCCAACAGGTAAAAAAGTTAACTTTATTAGCGGTTGGAAAGTTCATCCTTTGGGATTAATTACTTGTAACACACCACTTGCTGATGATTAAAAGGAGAAAATTTATATGAAAATTTGGGATAACGTAATATTAACAAGTGAAATAGACAACTTGTCTAAAAAAGGCATACATAAAGGAATTGATGGAACAGTCGTTTCCATAAACGGCGAAATTTGCACTGTGTGGTTTTCCAACCCTAAAAATTATGGAGAATATGCTTTTGCAAAGATAGATGTTAAATTTTTACAATTAGGCACACCTATTCCTTATACAAAAAAAATGCTTGCAGAAATGGAATCGTTTATAAAAAACGTTGATATGGAAAAGCATGTTAGTCTAACCGAGTGTGACGTTGAAGAATTAGACGTGGTTGAACTTATAGTTGAAGACTCCAAATATGCAAGACACGGAGTACACAAAGGCGATAGAGGCGCGGTTATAAGCACTTACGCCATCGATAACCATTGGGAAATAATCTTCTCCGAAAGCGGAACGGGAAAAGATATTGCGCAAATAGGCGTTGACAGAAAAGATTTTATTATAATTGACAAATTTTAAAAAGTATTCGGATTAGGTTTAAAACGCTCCGCAACAAAACCCCTATCGCCATTTGGTGGTAGGGGTTTTGTCATGGGGTCTGTGCGTTTCTAACAAAATTTGCTTGTCAAATTTTGGTCGGCTTTTGCCGAATGTGATTTGAGAAAATTTACCGAATATATTTTTACCGACAGTAAAAAATCAAAGGGTAAACTTGCAATTTCCGAGTCTTTAGGCTATAATAAGAACGATTCAAACATTTTGAAAGAGGAATATGAAAAACAAGCACTAAACGAATATTTGTCTGGCAATTATACTTTAAAAGACTTAGATAAAAACGGACAACAATTAGCAATTGCGATATCGTTAAAAGGAAAGAGGTTTTTTACCGGTTGGATGATAGAGCCTGAGGGAAAAATTCGTGCTACTACTCCTTTTGGAGGTTGGGTGAATGATTGATTTTACTATAATTAAATTTAAATCTGAAGACGTTGCAAAAAAATACGAAAAAGACACGAGCTCATTGAGCGTTGTTTTAGAAAAAACAAACGACGTTTTTACGGTCTTATTTTTCAACGTTAAAAACGTTGGAGATTATGCAGTATTTGATGCTCCTAAGTCTGATTTTATCGCAATCCCTTATGATTTGCCACAAAACGTGAAAGAGATTTTAGAAGAATATCTCACAACCCGCGTGGAAGAAATAACAAATAAGAAAAATTTTGTTTTACAACCTTTTTGCGATAGCGATTACGTAGAATTAACAGTAAATAAAAGCAAATATTTAAAACATGGAGTTAAAAAGGGAGATAAAGGAATTGTCATCTATGAGCGTGCTGTAAAAAATTCTATTTTAGTAGATTTTTCAGCCTCCGAACACGAAGAAAAATGTATTTCGGTTGACATAAATGATTTAAAACGAGTTTAACTTTATTAGTAGGGCTGTCCACCCTTTAGAGTTAATTACTTGTAACACGCCACTTGCTGATGATTAAAAGGAGGGATGCATGAAATTATTTGACAATATAAAATTAATAGAAGAGTTAAAAGAATTACAGGAAAAGGGAATTCATAAAAACTATTTGGGTACGATTGTAAAAATGGAAGGTGATATTTATACTGTAAGCTTTTACAACCCTAAAAACTTAGGTGAATATGCTTTTGCTAAGGTAGATAAAAAATATCTTTCCTTCGTTTTTCGTCCTCATGAAAAAATTATTGCGGAAGCTCAGGAATTTATTGAAAACGTTGATATGGAAAAGCACGTAAGCCTAACCGAGTGCGACGTTGAAGAATTAGACGCGGTTGAACTTATAGTTGAAGATAGCAAATATGCAAGACACGGAGTACACAAAGGAGACAGAGGCTGCGTTATAAGCACTTACGCTATCGATAACCATTGGGAAATAATATTCTCTGAAAGAGGAACGGGAAAAGATATTGCACAAATAAGCGTTGATAGAAAAGACTTTATTATAATTGACAAATTTTAAATCGGTTCGGATTAGGTTTAATACCTTACGTTACAAAACCCTAATTTGTTTTTTGTAAGAAGTTTAAATAAGGGCATAATACAAGAAATCTACAACTTGCCTCAAGGGCTACATATACCAAAGTATTTCTCGCAAATATGTCAAATGTCGGCTTATAAGTTGATTATCTAACAATTAGCAAGAAGTTTCTTGCATCAATATTCTATACGCCGTGTAAAAATGATAAGCGTTACCACACTAAGTTTCGTAAATATATTATTACTCAACCAATATAAAAAAGAGCCGTTTAAGCTTGACTTTACTCAAGCTCTACTACGGCTCTTTATTATTTATATTACTATTTTATTAATCCCAAGCCTTTAAGCCTTGATTAGTCATTTCACCTTTTTCATAAATTGACTTAAAGTCTTTACGCATAATATCTAAATAGTTTACTGCTACTACGTAAGTATATGAAAGAGGAACATATTCTTTCATACGAACAGCCACAACAGGTGCAGTATAAGAAGTATTTCCTACGTAACAACTAGTATATTGAGAAGTAGGTGCTTTTTTGTTGAAAAGATAATCTGTTGCCATTTTGCTTTCATACGCCGTTTGATTGTTATGAACGAAGAACGAACTTTCAACGTCGTTTCTACCAGAAACGTAAGAAGCTGCTCCTGGAACGTATACACCAACGCCAAAGTCGTCGTCATTTACCCACGCAAACCAGTCTTCTGGGTGATGGTTATTAACGTGAGCATTTTCATCCCACCAACCAAGTAATTTAGGTTGTCTATCGTAAGAGGTATCTTCTAAATTCCAAGGATCATTTCCAGTATAACAAACATAGGTGCTAAGAGGATGTACAACGTACGCTGCAGGGATTTCCAACGTGTGTAAAGGAATATTTTCCATATCGGTAAAACCATTCCAATCGATAAATCTGTTATCCACGTACAACATTCCGTCTTTTATCGTGTACCAGTTTTCAATATATGATTTGGTTGTTCTACCAAACTTAACCTCTTCATAGTCGTCGCCTTTATGCTCAGGGCGTGCACTACCATTACCCCAGTCCATCGCTCTTACTTTTACGTAAATGCTGTTATCTGACACCTCGTAGTCGATAATTTGAGAAAGGTTGCACACCTCGTCTCCGCCTTGTACGGGGTTATATGGCCAATAATAACCTTCTCTTGTTGCAGTATAACTCCAACGTCTATCATAACCGTTTGCTCCCGTTGCTTCTTCCATAGAGCCACCAATATCTGCATAATACGATTGTTGAAATTCTCTGCCCGCATCGCAAATATTAATAAGGTTAACCGAAGAAGAAAGTTCTACATCTGCGTTCTCTTTTGCATTAACACCGATATAGATATTGTTGTTGTAGTCAATAACCTCGTCAATGGTCAAACCTTCCCATGAAGTTTTTTCCAAATAAGAAAGTGTACCACCCATGGCAAGATCAGCACCCACCTTTAAGTTGTCCTTTTCGATGTATATTTCTTTTTCAAACGCAGGCACTTCTCTATCGCTTACCGACACGTCAGAAAAATTCACTTCAGCAGTGTGAGAATCTAAATTCTTTAAGGTGATAGAAATTAAGTGTTTATCAAATAAACCAACGCCATTATCTCTAAAAGCATCTAAAAATTGCTTAAACTCAACTGTTTTAGAGGAATGTTCAATAAAGAACTCCTCTTTGACAATTTGCGAAGGATTATTCACGTTGCTATATATAAATTCACCCAAAAGATTTGCATTTGTCTTTATCGTTAACTTTACATACTCTTTTCCCGATATATCTTTATCGATCAGGAAACTTTCACTTGCACCACTCGCTAACATGATTTCTTCCGAATTAGAAAAAACAGATACAAATTGATAGGTTTCACCGTTTCCCGAAGATTCGGGAGTACTATCGGAAGAGGCATCACATGCACACACAGAAAATACCATTGTGCATGCAAGCATTAAACTCAAAATTTTCCGTTTCATAGTTTTCTCCTTATTTCATATCTAATATTTGAACGATTTTATTTTCTTTTCTTGAACTTTCTGCAGCGTAAATACATAAGTGACCGTTTACAGAATCGCTGAGTTTTGTAAGAGATACCGAACTAGTGTCGCCATTATAATATGATACAAGATCGTGCATAATTGCAAAATCGCCACCACTGTGTCCACCGAATTTTGCATTATTGATAACTTCATTCGTAACGTCTATAATATCCACAATTCCGTCAAAATGGTTCGATGAATAACGGCGAAGGCTGAATTTATTCTCTTCAAGTTTTCCTTCTATCTCACCCATAGTACCTACGATATGAATATATCTATCTGCTTTAGTTGCACCACCAATCAAATTGAAGGTCGCACAAGAGCCGTTTTCGAAGTTGACAATTACGTTTTGTCTATCAACAAGGTCTCCACCTGCTATGTATGCACATCTACCAAAGTTGTCCTCTTTCAAGAACGCCTCTTTCTCCTCGAGCGTAATCTCATCCAATGGCTTATTAAGTTTATCCCATACAAGGAAAGGCATTACACCAAGATAAATGTATTGTCTTTTTGCAGAATAAGGACAAGTCTCTACGTGAGGACAGTCATAGCAAAATTCTGTAGCATCTTTAGGTCTTTTTGCTTGTACAAATTGTGAACGGCTACCAAAACTTGCAACTCGTTCTGGTGCGCTACTATTATTAAGCCAACACATTAAATCGAGGTCGTGACAACATTTTGCAAGCAAGAAACCTGAACCACAAGTCTTTTCACTATTCCATTTTCCTCTGTCAAAAGCTGTCAAATAATGCGACGTACAAACGTGTTCGTTCATTTCCATCGTCATAATCTCTCCAATAGCCCCTTGATTGATAAGCGTCTTAATTTTGCGATAAAATGGAGTATAACGAAGAACGTGACAAACGAAAACCTTACAGCCTTTTTCTTCTGCTTTTCTTTGAATATCAAGAAGTTCTGACGCATTGTTGACAATAGGTTTCTCGATAAGCATATCATAACCTGCATTTAAAATCTTCATTGCCGTTTCATAGTGCAATTGATCCATTGTTGCATTGATAACAAGATCACAACTTATTTTCTTTGACAAAAAGTCATCTAAGGAAGTAAAGAGTGCAGAATCATTTAAACCATATCTTTCTTTTACCTCGTTCAACTTAAATAAATTTGGATCAACAACCCCAACAATTTCAAGCTGATCAGGGCAATCTAAACTATAATCAGCATATACTTGCCCTCTATTACCATAACCAACGACAACAGCTTTTAATTTTTTAATCGTCATTTTGTTTTTCATACCTATTCCCTTAAAATTTCAGCATTTCCCCTACTTGTCATAAGTAAAATTTTATGCAACTTCAATTTCTTTAACGTAAACTTCGCCTGCAGTTGTTGCTTCTCCTGCTTGTAATTTAACAACGGAAACATATTCCCAATCGAACTCAGAAAGATCGATTTCTAATACAGCCCATTGTCCAGAAGTCATACTTCTTTGTACGTCTTTCCAGAAATCTGCACCTTTTGATTCCCATGCAACGTCTGTTGCAGAATTGCCACCAAATACCGTAATGACAATAGGTTGGTTTGTAAGTTCGCCACGAATTTGATAGGTAATATATAATTTCTTATTCTCGCCAACTTTAATATTCTCTTTTGCTCCGGTAGGCGCTAAATAGAACATTGATGC
>JAFVSF010000081.1 GCA_017503885.1 Clostridia bacterium | reverse complement strand
CCATTGTCTGTTGTAACAGTCAAAGTACCACTTCCTTCAGCAACACCGAGAACCGTAACGATATTGTTAGAAACTGAAACTGTAAACGCAGTCGTATCAGAAGACGAAGCAGTAACCGTAGAAGTAGAGTCAGCAGGAGTTAAAGTAAACGAAACAGTATCGCTTGCACCTGCCGTAACAGTTAGGCTATCATCTGATAATTCAATTTTGCTTGCCGGGTTGTTGACATTCACAGTAGCAGTAGCAGTCTTGCCGTTGTCGGTAATAGCAGTCAAGGTAGCCGTACCAACACCAGTACCAGTAACGGTAATAGTACCAGAGGAGATACTAGCAGTAAATACGTCCTCGTTAGAAGAACGGACAGAAACTTGGCTAGTTGAGTCGTTAGGAGTCAACGAAACGGTAAAGGTATCAGTTCCATCAATAGCGATAGTCGAGGTACTCTTAGAAAGTTCAATAGCAGTCGCAGGCTTGGAAGCACTAGTTGCGAGGATTACACCATCAGCAAATGGGGACATTGCGAAGGTCTGCCAGACATGATAGTAATACTGCCATGCCATGACCTCGGCGTTGTACCATTCATCAGCACGCATGAGGTTGTCGTAAATCTGGAAGAAGGACTCATCACCGATGAAGCCAAGAATTTTGTCATCACCGAAGGAGTCGACCTCGATTAAGCGAGCCAAGAAGTCGGTCTGGGAAAGTTGAAAAGCACCGGCGAGTACGTCTGTGCCAACCGTTGCGATAATATCAGCACGAAGCATGATAACAATACGCTCTGGTTCAGTCCAAGTAACCATTCTCTTGGTTGGATTCTTAATCTTGTTGTAAGCGTTGTAGTTTTCGGAAGGGAACTTCATCATACGATAAAGAGTGTTGACCTTCTTCATGAAGGCTTTGCCAGTCGATTCATCGACAGGAGCATTGATAGTTTCTATAATAGCCTTGTTGTTGTCGTAAGCACCACGAACGAGGGACTTAGTGTATTTGAACTCGTCAATGGAAGCACCGGAGTACAAGGAGTTGATAAGAGCCGAAACGAAAGCCTCGAACTTATCCCAAGACACGAAAGCACCACGAAGTGCTTCACGAGCGATGGTCTTCTTGTATTTATCTTGACGGTTACGGCGATAGTAAGCGACTTTGGTATCAGGGTCGGCGATAGTCAAAATCTTAGCCATACCAGTATTAGAGAGTTCGTAAGCCTCAGCCTCGGCAGGATTCTCATAGAGTTCCTGAATATCAGTACCTAGAGGTACAGAGCCTTTTTTAAGGCTTGCTAGAGGGTTGTTGAACATCTTATCACGAACAACCGTAAGACCGATACGATTAATAAGTGTCGACACAAATTCGTTAAGTTGTGGAGCGTAGTTGTCGTCGAAAAGTAGGTTGCCAAGTGTAGCGATGTTATCTTCGGTAGCACTTGGGATAGTGTCCATAAAGACAGTAGAAGCGTCTTGACGGACAAGGTTAAAGGTTTTTACACCTGCACGCATTTTAAATCCTTTCTTTTATTAGATATAATGTCCTTTGGAGTCGAAAATATCCGAAATAGATAATTTCTCCTCGACATCAATATCCGGTTCAGACGCAGGACTAACGTCATTTCCCTTAATCTCTTTGCCAATTTGTTGAAAGAGTTTACCGTTGGTTTCGAGCAAGTCTTTGTTATCGGACTCAAGTTTTGTGATAGTTTCGCCTTGTTCTGCTATTTCATCAGTTTTACCCTTGAACGCAGATTTTAAAGCGATGAAGGTTTCGGCGTTTTTAGCACCATCATCTCCTAGACTATCCTTAAGTTCGTCCACAGTTTTCTCAAACTCGTTATAATCCATTTGTGTATCCTTTCTATTTATAATTATAACCTTAATTATTTTAATGTCAATAAATTATTAATCTTACGAAGACGTGGTACAGCACCGTAAATATGAAACTTATACCCTTTTTTCTTCTCTGATGGTGGAGTTGGTTCTGGTTGTTTCCATAATTTATATCTAAAAGCACCGAGGAAATAACTACCAACGTCTACATTAGTAACAGTTGGTATATGCCCGACTGTGGGGGAGGGGTCTACTTGATTCTGTCCGAGAAGGTTCATATTATTTGAACCGTTATAATCTTCATCAGCAAAAGCAATATGACCGGTAGTTGAAATTGGAGAAGAAGCAATTACAATACAATCGCCTCGCTTCACATTCTCTAATTGCCATATTTGCTCAAAACTAAGTCCTGAATTTACATCTCTTGAAACAGTCCAACATTCGGAAGCGTAAAGATTCGGTCCGGTCTGAGGGTATAAAATACCTCCAGAGAACTCTGGAATATTCATCCAGAGTTCGGCGGCTAAATCCCAACATTGATAACCAAAAGCACCATCAACATCATAACCGAGGTTTTGACTTGCACGTTCTAAAACCTGTCTTCTAAATTCATTATAAGACGATATATCAAGATTTATTAGACTCATGGTTTAATTTCTTAACCTTTACTTGAAATCCACGCCGGAGTAAATAACGCCCTAAATCAATAGCATTTTCTTTAATAGCGAAATATGCTCGGCATTTCTTAATATGACCGTATTTCCAAATTACAACATAATTATATTCATCAAGATAATCTTTCATTTTACAATCCCTCCATCTGGAACTATTGGGGTTGGTTCAGGTTTGACGTTCCATGCTTTAAACCTGTATCCACCAATAAAATCACGAAGCGAAATATTTACAATATTAGTAGACGAGCCTCCACCCTCGCACTTATTGCCACCTTGATTCTGACCTAGAAGTGCAACATAACCATTATTATAACGTCCTCTTGCAACTCCGCCATGTCCATAATAACCTGTTCCAAAAAAGACAACATCACCGTCTATAATATCTTCGGGTTTAGTGATTTGTTCACAGAAAGAGGGGTCGCAGTTTTCATCTCGTGATAAAAACCATGCGTCCTTCATCTTGCCAGTTCCACCAGTTAAAAGCCTTCTATCGCCCATATATTGAAGCAGTAAATCTATTAAATCCCAACATTGTGCGCCTGCCCAGTCGTCGGTATTTATGCAACGATTAATAGTCGATTCTTCAAAAGCAGACGGCGAAGAAACATCAATATCCGGATAAAAAGCCCCTTTACCACAGGCAACGTCCGGACAATCAGTATTAGGTTTACCGTTGTCGACAGATAAAAGCGTTGGCAAAAGTTCTTCGTGTTCCTCTCCGTCTTCAGTATTTAACAGAGCCGGAAACGGGTTTGATAATTCAATGTTTAATGGTTCGCCCATTTTAACTTCGACTTTTGTGCCATTGATATTAATACCAATAGAAAAACCACCGAAAGCACACAGCAAAACTAAAATGACTGCGATTATCGGTAGTCGATAAGTTTTAAGAAAATTTCTCATATTTACCTCACTTATAATTAATACATTGTGTTTTGTTTTGCAATTTGTTTATGTCCTTTTTCATATAGGTAATGTCTTTTCTCATCAAGGCGATATTCTTATCGCAGGATTCAAACTTTTTACCATAATGATTATGCAAATCTACTTTCTTCTCTAAAGCGTCTAACCTTGCATTTTGTCGTTCTTCACGTTTGGCAGATTCGACATCAGATTGTTTTAAAGTCTTTGAAATATCTAAGAGTTTAGCAAAAACTCCGATTAGTGCCGTAATTATGCTAATGATTCCTAGTGTTACTTCAATCATAAGCATATTATATCACATCTTTAAACCTTTTGTGAAAACTCTCGATAGTAAAGAATTTTTCCATTGTTAAGCCGTATCCTTCGTCGTAACGGACGACGATACAATCTCCGTCTTCGTCTTCTTTAAAGAACATGGTTTTGCCAAGTATAAAAGTTACGTTGCATTGTCGTTTAGTGTCGTAAAATTTCATAATAATTTCTCCATTAAATCATTATTAATATAATCTATTATATTTTCTCTTTCATCTTCTGAAATAAGCCCCTTACCATACAATGTTTCGGTAAAGCGTTTTTGATAGTCATTTTCTATTAATCTTAAGCGTGATTGATAATCTCTAATTTCATAACATAAACTTTTAATCGCAAGCCTTTGTTCTAGTTTCAATGCACCCCATTTTCCATAGTTACTATTGCCAAATTGAGGACATTCTATAAATTTTTCTATATCTTCGAGCGAGTATTCTGTCCATCTTAATAGTGTCATTTATCCTCCTTATCTTGTGGATATAATCTAATTATTTTATTAGGATTATCAATTATATCTAATTTTATTAATATTCTCTCGTAAGCGTCTTTTAAACCTCTATTATAACCGGCTTCATAAAGTTCATTCTCTCTAGCGTTCCTAATCATTCTTCACCTCCGAAAATTAAGTCTAGGTCTGCTTTATTATCGACAATATAAGGAATCTCTGCCTCAACTTTGACAAAATAACCTTTTACGTGCCTCATATCAGGAGTAAACTTCCACCCCTTTATTTCTAACCCTTTATCTTTCAACCTTTTCCAAGCCTTGAGCTTTTTCACCGCTTTCTCAGCTTCTTCCTTGGTTTCAAAATAGTTGCCGATGGCTTCGTAATCTTCCCATTCTGCGTTGAGTTCGGCGAGAGAGTTATACCTATATTCTGGTTTTGACAGATTATCAATCCACACCCAAATTCTTCCATCTTCATAATGTCCTAGATTCCCTATCTCACCAGTTTTCTTATTTCTTAGTTTCATTATTTCTCCTTGTAAATAAATTTATCGACGTTAATTTTAATATGTCTGACCGGTTTTTCATATTTTGGAATTATGGTATAAAATCTATTAAAAAACTTGCTATATTTCACCGTACTAAACTTTTCTGTATAT
>JAFVSF010000080.1 GCA_017503885.1 Clostridia bacterium | reverse complement strand
TTTCAATATTGCATTTTGGGTTTAACTCTCTTATAGCTTTCGCTAAATTTTCTGCCCCTTCAGGATAATCTGCATGGCAAATTAGAACCCTGTCCTCTTCAAGTTTACTAGTATTCTCAATATACCTTTCGGCAACAGAGCGAATAGCGTTTCGCATCCCCCTCTTTTTATCTAGAGAAACAATTTTACCATCTGCATTGATTTCTAAAATAGGTTTAATATTTAAAACCGTGCCAAAAACGGCAAGCCCTGCTGGGATTCTTCCTCCCCTCATTAAAAACATTAAATCGTCAACAATAATCCAATGAGGAATTTTAAGTCTGTTTTCTTCAATCCACTTTTTATTGTCTTCAATATTCATACCGTTAGAACGATTTTTAACAGCCTCTTCTAGTATAAGCCCAATACCAATGGTAGCGCCAAGGCTATCTACACATACTACTTTGGCAGTATATTTAGAATTAAGTGTTTCTGCTGCAATTGATGCGGAGTTAAAAGTATTTGAAAGCCCACCGGAAAGAGAAATATAAAGAATTGATTTTCCACTCTTTAGAATAGGCTCAAAAATCTCTTCATAGCAATATGGTGGGATTTGAGAAGTTTTTACAGAATGACCTTTTCTTTCGCTATCATAAAATTTTTTAAATACGTCTTCTCCTTCCGTTTTAGTAAGAGTAAACTGCTCGTCTGCAATATCGTAAGACATTGAAACGATATGTATATTTTTTCCAACAGAAAGGTTAGCGGAAAAATCGGCAGATGCGTCCGCAAAAATCTCGTACTCCATATAAAATCTCCTATTATGCAATCGTACTAAAAAAGTACTAATAATAGTTTATCATAATTCTAGATATTTTTCAAGAATAAAAAGGCAAAATATTATTAATAGATAAAAAAATAACGACTAAATTATTAGTCGTTAAAAATTTCATTAAAAAGCCTTATCTTGCAAATTTGAGCCGTCTTCAAACCCTAAACTAATTAAAAGAGCAACGTTTACCTTTCTCATAGTAGAAGAAGGTAGTTCACCTATTTTTTCTTTTAATCTTCTCTTATCTAAAGTTCTTATTTGTTCTAACAAAATAACGGAATCTTTAGAAAGCCCATATTCGTTTGCACAAAGTTCAATGTGAGTTGGAAGTTTTGCTTTATTAATTTTACTAGTTACAGCCGCCGCAATAATGGTAGGACTATACTTATTTCCCGTATCGTTTTGAACGATAAGAATAGGCCTTACCCCACCTTGTTCACTGCCAACTACGGGGCTTAAATCTGCATAATATAATTCACCACGTTTAATCATAATATCACCGTGACACAAAAGTTATCTGCCAATATTAGTCTATGTATTTTTGCGTTTAATAGTTACTTTTCTGTCAAAATGATTATTCCCCTCCTCATTATTATTATACAAGAATTTAAAAATAAAAAGACGTCTCTAATTGAGACGCCTAGTAAAAACAAAATAAATTATTCGCTTATTTTTCCACAGTACGGACATTGTTTAAATTTTCCATTACCTACGAAGGATGCTCCACATCCAGAACAATTAACAAGTTCGCTATCACGACCTTCGTTAACAATTTCTTGAACGCTTACTATATCTTCACCCTTTAACGTGTAGCCAGCCATTTTACCTTCCTTAAAAGACTCGAAAACAAGCCTTCTAATATCAGATTCTTCTTTAGCAAAATTTTCTGCTAAGTCTTTAATGCTGGTTTTGTTTTTACTTTTAATTTCAACACAAAGTTGTTCTTTAAATTTCTCTTCCTGTTTTATTTCCGCTTGATTCTTTAAGAATATCACTCCACAAACGTCAACAATAATAATTATAATAGAAAAAATAATTAAAAAGACGCTTGGAATTATTATTCCAATAATAAAAAGAACGAGCGCAATACCTAAAATGGAAAGGAAAGTAATAAATAATTGTTTAAGAGATGAAAACATAATTTCCTCACTTAATAGCTAGAAAATAGCCTCGTACTTAAAAAATATTTACTATTCTGCCTTTGTATCGTAAATTGCAGCACCGATTTCGTCTAAAATTTCTTTAG
>JAFVSF010000079.1 GCA_017503885.1 Clostridia bacterium | reverse complement strand
GTTAACTTTCATATCCGGCATATTGTCAGTTTCTTCGTAGCCAATTCTTTGAGTATACATTGCAATATTTCGTTCCCATCCTGCTTTATATCTATCGTTTATGCCAACGGGAATTGTAACCATTTGTCCATGGAAAAACTTTTTATCAACATCACAGCAAGTTTGAACAAACTGTGTATAAGTAATTTTACCCCAATCACTAACGCACATATTATGGAACTGACAATAAATATCTACGTCACTGTTGCCTCTCGGGGTTCCGGACAAGCCCCAAACATATTCTGCCTTTTTAGAAAGCATATATACAAGTTTTGACGATTTAGCACTATGTGATTTAATCTTATGGCATTCGTCTACAATTATTACGTCCCATTTTACTGATAGTAACTTAGGTTTGGTTTTATCTTGTATTGCAGCACTCAAGCTCATAAGCACCGTATTTTTAGGCAAAATATTTTGCGGTTCTATTTCAGCTTTCCACATATTGTTAATAGCATCTGCAGTAGAAAGAATTAACACGTTAGCTTTACCGTTTTTAGACTTGTCTACATCTCTCAACGCGTCAATAGTAGGATAAGTTTTACCTTTACCAGGTTTGTAATACAAGCAACAATGTTTTCTCTCTAATAAAAACAAATGACCGAGTTCTTGATAGTCTCGGCGTTGTGTTAAATATTCTTCATAAAGCATTTAATTTCCTCCTTCGTCAGTAAACTTTAACATTAAAGCTTCTACAATGTCTGGGTCGTCTATTGAAAACCAAAGACCGTGAGCTTTTTGTATTTGCTTTCCTACAATTACTTGTGCATCGGAACTATCGTAAACTTTCTTGTTTCGTTTAACTTCTATTCCAACAAATAAACCTACTTTAGCATCTTCGCCAAATAGTTCAGCCAGTCGTTTTAATGTAACTGGAACACAAGCAGTCAAGTCCGGTCGACCTTTTTCAGTATACATATTTTGTGCATTTTTGTATACGTAACCTCCGTATTTTCGGAGCGTTCGCATCATTTTTCCTTGAACATCACTTTCTAATTTTGTTGCCATAAGTACCTCCGTTAATTAGTGTTGGTGCAAGAGGTCGGACTCGAACCGACAACCACGGAATTTTAATCGCTACCGTTTTGCGATGTGAAACTCTACCACTTGAGCTACTCTTGCATAAATATTTTGGCGTTTTAGGTGTCGCCTGGTATTTCAACCAAATGGGGAACTTCCCGCATACCTTAACAACAAGAACTATTAAAATAATTATCTAATGCAATTACAAAGCTTGTCTTTGTTTTCTAACTGCTCGTCAGTCATATCCCAGCATTCAAGTCTTCTGCGAAGAATATTTCCATATTCAAGCATCGTTCTTACTTGGTCTTGCATCAAATACTGCATATTTTTACTTAATTTACTAAACTTTTCGCTCAAAGTGAATTTCACTAACTTTGAAGTCCTTTCGGAAAGTTCAGCAAGTTCGTCAACTACTCTTTGTTTTGCTTCGTCCATAAGTTACTCCTTATGCTTCTTTGTAAGAAACAATTTTGTAGCTAATCTTTTCTTCTACGCCGTCTTCGAACGTTCCATCGTCAAGAGGTACTTTAACTTGCTTTTGATAAGTTTGTTCTTCAACAGTACCGAGGAATTTCTTACCTACAAGGTCGTTACCGATAGTTTCGTAATCGCAAGAGAATGCCTCAATCTTTTCCTTAGTATTGAGTTTCAAACAAGCCTTAATGAGGTTGTTATACGACCATCTTGCTTTTGCATTAAGCGAGTGGTAAATCGTAGATTGACCTACGTCGCTCTTTACATTAAATACTGCCATTGGCGTACCGCTCTTGCTATCTTTAAGTTCATAGTCCATTACTTCAAACTCGAACTCACCTTCTTGGCTCAAAAAACCTGCACCTTCATAATCGCTAAACTTTTCAATCATAATAAAATCTCCTTTTAATCAGCATTTTCGCTGTCATTATTTTCTTTTTTGCCGTCTTCTTCTGTTGTTAAAACATTAGCAGCATCAAGTCTTCCGGCCTTGACCAATCTTTGCCACTTGTCATAGTTAAAGTCCTCTACGAAATCACCTTTCTGCAAAAGAATATCTCTTGTGCCCGTGTCCATCAAAGGATGTGGTCCTACATAAGTAAGGAATTTAACCTCTTTTTCGCCTTTATCGTTAATAACGGTTTTTCTGCAGCAATAGAAAATATTTGAAGCGTCCTTCATATATTTAACACCACTCTTAATAGTAAGGTCAGGAATAATTCTAATTTCCTTACTCAAACCGCTAGTTTCGTAAAGCTCTTGTTCCGATGTGTGAGTTACCCATACAATAGTTACTTGTTGTTCTTCGCTAAATCGTTTCATATTGTCCTTGATATTAAGGACCATTTTTGCTACGTCGCCCCATTCTTGTTGAGATAAAGGACGACCGCCTTTTGCAAATTCAAGGTATGCTTTGTAATCGTCTTGCAAAGAACCGACAGTATCAATTACAATTGTCTTGAACTTGTCTGCATCAGGTTTTCTCAGTTCTGCAAGTAGCGATGCCAACTTCTCAATGGAAGTTTTAGCAATCTTACCACCTACAATAGGGTCGTTCCTAAGGTTCTTTACCTTTATTGAACCTTTTTCTACATCGTCACGGTATCTTGTAAAAAGAACTCTACCGCCACCGTCATTGCCGACGGAAATGTATAACAAAGGTTTAGGATAACTACCTGCAATCAACGTTTTACCTGATTTTGGTTTGCCCATATACAAATCAATGCTATGGGTAATAAAATTATCGTATTGCATATTATGCCTCCTTTTTAGTTTCTTCTTTAAGTTTGTTATATCCATTAACTAAGTTATTAAATGCTGTGCACAGCTCGTCAGCTATAGCAGGCATCGCAAACTTAATTGACTTAATAATTAACTCATACTGTTCCTGGTTCATAGTTACTCCTCCTTGTAAATGAATTTTAATACATCGTCTACTGTTTGATGTTTCCAATCATAAGTAAACGTTTTTGCTTCAGTAAACTTACTTAACATAGAAGTAATAATTCTATAAACTTGTTGAATTTGTTTTGATGTTTCCTTGTTTGTTATATTATCTTCACCGCGAACCATACTATCTTCAAACGCCGTATCAGTTTCACAAAGAATTATTTTGCAACTTTCAAGAATTCCACACATTTCTGCCAAGTTCATAGTTCCAGGAAACTTTCCATCAATAGTTCTATAAACTAATTCAGTAATAAAACTTCTATCGACTACTGTAACGTCTCTTTTTGCTATTAACGCCAGCCATTTGCTGTAAGGAAACTTATCAAGTCTATCTACCGGAGGTTCTACGATTAGTCCTTGCTCTTTAAGTTGATTGCAAAGAGTTGTTTTACCGGAACCGTCTACTCCTTCTAAAAGTATTAACATATTACCTCCCCGTAGAGCCGAGTTTTCCATCGGTTCTTTTGCCTTCTTTCTTAATAACTACTCCGTCAATGTTTTGTTCATTAAAAGGAATTGTAACTACCTGACAAAATGCTTCGCCTTTCTTATAGTTAATAATACTGTTACTAACATTATGAACTATTGCTACCACTTCGCCCGTATAATTCGGGTCAATCGGACACATAGCAACGATTAGTCCTTTCGATGCAGCAGATGTTCTGCTACAAAGGATAGCCATTTCGCCTTCTTTTGGAGTTACGTTAATTTTAAGACCAAAACTTTGGCTTGACATTGGCATAAATGTTACGTCTTCTTGTAAGCAAACATCTATTCCGGCGTCTTCTTTGTAGCCTTTTACAAATATGTTATTGTTCGTAGAAGTTTCAGTCAAACCAATATTATGTTCTTTACAGAACTTTTCATATGCTACGTCAAACTTATTTTTAGTTTGTTTGTAAACTTGAGTAGCAAAATCACCACTAGGAAAACGAAGTTCGTATTCAATAAACTTATAGCAAGCCATTAAGTCTGCAAGATATACCACTTCTCTTGTTGTAGTTTCTTGCCAACCAATCATAGCATTTTCAAACAACGTTTCTTCTTGGTCAATTTGTTCACGAAGTCCTTCAACTTTATCTTTTGTAATTGAAAGAATATCGCCACGGAGAAGTTCTAACGAGTCGTGAAGCATTGCTAATCGTATCATATACTCAAAGTCAATTACTTCTCTTAACTCATAGTTTTGTTTTACAAAATAGTCGTAAAGTTTAATTGCACAGGCACATACGAGGTGAGTGTGTTCGGAAAGATTTTCTCGTTCACGTAAATCACGGCCGTTCCATCTAACCAAACATCTCATTTGTAATGCGTTGTCTGCAATGTCAAACTTGTCTATGAAGTCTTTAACATCTTTATGCATTATTTACTCTCCTTGTAATAAGGCATTGTTTTAATACTGTTCTTTGCAGCTCTCGGAAGTCGCTTATCATAAGTCGTAGGAAGTTCAAGTCCAGTTCCTTCAACAATTTTCCAACGAGAAATTTCCATTTTTTCTTTTTCAGTAAGTAAATAAGGCTCTTGCTCAAGCATTCTTTCCAATTCAATTTTCCAACAGGATTTTCTCCAATCGTTTTGAGCAGGAGCTTTAACAGGAGTATTATCAAAAGGTAAGAAATCTCCGTTAAATACGTTAGTTCTCTTATAGAAATTATCGTCAATGCATTTCTTTTCGTTAATGAGCCAGCTCCAAAGTACTTTAGAGTTTTCGTCCTTCAAAGAGCAAATGGCCTTCATAATTGCACGGAACATTTTACGATATACGTAATTAAGCTCGTCACAAAAACTATTATTAGTTCTGGAATAACAAGCTCTTGCAAATGCCGAAGGGGTAAAGCTACAAGTAAGAGAAATCGTTTGACTGTGCAAACAAATATATCTTGACTCAGGAAAAGGAATTTCTTTTTCACAGCATTCAATATATGCTTTTTCTAAAAGTTTTTGAGCCTGTTCAAGTTTACTCATAATAGACTCGTCATTTGCAATATTAAGTGGAATATTAAACTCCTGACTCAAAGGTCTAAGTCCGTGGCTTTCACTACAAAAGATTGCGTTGTCTCTCGTCAACTGAGCCAAACAAATTCTACTGATGCCTTCCACAGCAAACTCAATTCTTGTTGCCTCCATAAGAAACTTAGGAAATGTGGTTCCGTTAAGAACTTCGCCTACAAATCGTCTAACTTCCATTTTGTCTTCTGCATAATCAGCATCAGGAATTTTATAAGCATCACTACCATAAACACCAAACTGATATGCTCTTTTTGCCAAATTGTCACCTTCAAAAGAAAGTAACTTTACTTTAATGTTTGAATAACCTTTATTAAACTTAGCCATTATTCAATGCCCTCCCATTTATCTTCAATTTCTATTGTTCTATAATCTTTTCCTACTAAAAGTTTTGCGAACTCTCTTAAAGTAGTACAAGTACCGGTAAATGCTAACATAACATTAGTATGAGATAAGAAAGTAGTATCGTCAAGTCCGATTAAAACAATCTTTTTGTTAAGTGAATAAGCCATACCGATTTCCCAAGCTGTTCCAACATCTTTATCGTCTACGAATGCTACGACCATATCGGCATCTTGTATATTGCCTACGTTCTTCATAAATGCATTAAACGGTGTTTTATTTACTTGACATCTTGGAAAGAAAATGTCATAGTCAGTAAATAGTTCACACATATTTGCAATAGTAAGAATAGAGTTGTAAAATGCGTTAGATTTTTCGTTGAACCACGGTCCTGCAAAGTATAACTTTTTAGTTTTAATACAAGTAGGAATAGGTTCTTTGCTACAAAGCACACTGCTTAAAGCTATATCTGCTTCACTGTCGATTACTTTTCGTAAATCTGCTATGTCAAGTTGATTATAAGTACTAATTCCTTTAGCTTTTCCTGTTTTTCCTGCTTCAATTCGCATCCTCTTTTACCTCTTCGTATTGCGGGTCGTTCAAATACTTATTGATAAGGTCTGTTACATCAGTCGGAGACTTAATAATTCCGTCTTTCATTAAGCATTTAATTACGACGCTCATAGCAAAAGCCGTCTCTGCTACGTTAGAGCCTTTTGCCAAGTCGACGATATAGGAATTTTTGCTTTCGCTAAATGCGACAGCCATCAAAATAACCTTGTCGTCAGGTGTAGTTGCTACATTTTGTTGTTCATTGTTCATAAGTTAACCTCTTTTTCACAGGTAAGATTTTTGGTCCCTGTGTTATATTATATTCATAATTTTTAATAATATAACCAATCATAATATTTCCTTTGGCGATTTTTAATATATAATAGAGAAAGATTATATGGTCTATTGAATAAATCTTCAGCCTCTCTCATATTATATATTAAAATCAGTCTAAAAGCAAATTATTCCTGGTCAAATTTTACTTCTAAAAACTTTCTACTTGCAAGATAATCACAAGTATGTACAAACATTTGGACTGTGGTTTCAGGAGCCGGAAGTTCTATCCTGCTTCGCTTACATTTAGTCCATTGTCCCATATGTGTCTTAATCAAATTACATACAGCATCCGTGTATTCACACGGACCTATAGTATCTCGTATTAAATCGCAAGCTAGCAAAGGGTGCTCGTGACAAGTAAACGGTCTTTCAAAATCTATGCCGGATTTACAACAGTCGTGCAAGATTATTGCAGCTCGAATGTAGTCCTTTAAGCTATCACTAAATAATTTGTCATAGTATTCTAAACTAAGTAAACTATTAGCAATCTTTACTGCAGCACAAGTATGCCTGTATAAACCGCCTTCGCCTTGCGCATAGTCAGGATGGTATTTTCCTGTACTTGATGCAGGTTCAATAAAGAACTTTTCATTTACTTTTTCTAAAACATCAATAGTCAGTTTATGAATTGTTTTATCCTTAATGCTATTAAGCTCTGTTTCAAAATACTTATATTTTTCCATAAAGCCTCCTTAGTATTGACTAGTTTCAGTTTTGTCAGTTCTAACTCGTTTAAGTCTTGGAAATCTCAACGAGTATTTATTAGTTCCTCTGTTAATTGCCTCTTGACTTAACGAAAAATAACTTACTTCTATTATTTTTCCAACTATTTCTTCAGGATATAGAGCCCAACGCTCTCTTTGTTCGTCGCTAATACCTGTTCCTACACAACAACTAACTAACTTTCCTTCAAAAATAGCTTCACAATATAAGTTGCCTAGCATACTTTCATATTTGCCAGTTCCGTAAGACCAATCCGTCACTTTCATATCCATAGTATATACTTTTTTAAGTTTAAGTAATTGGTCAGTTCGTTTGTTCAAATAATTCGCATTTGCAAGGTTAATCATTAGGCCTTCCGCACCAGTGTCCGTAACTTTATTTAACAGTCTCCAAACATCTGTTTTTAATTCGTCAGCAGTTCTATAATGAGCAAGCACTGGAACAATTCTAACGTCAGGACCTACATCAATTACATTAAACTTTTCAAGTTCCAATCTACGGTCTACATAAGAACTGTTAGTATCTACAATATCAAAAACATTGTATACCAATTTCTTATCTGTCGTATGTCTGTTTATCATACCGGAAGTATAGTTAAAATCAGCATCGTTGCTCTTAAAGTTATTATTACCTCTACCAAATAACATAGCCTCTAACTTTCGTGAGTTATTCGTTTGCAAAGGACTAAGTACTTCCCCGTCATAAACATATCGTTTGTCCATTCCACTCATATCAAAGTTTACGTGCATAGGCTTTCCGTTTCTGGAAGTAAAATTCCATTTTTCTCCGTCCCATCTAGCAATACATCTGTTGCCGTCAAGTTTTTCCGTTACAAAATAACCGTCTTTTGCAAATTTGATGTCGCCTTCAAACTTTTTGGCCAGCATTGGAGCAATAATACTTTTTTCTATTAAGCTTTCACCTATACCAAGTCTTAAGGTTCTGTTTACAATAGGTTCAAAGAAGTCTGCCCAGTTGGTAGTTAATGATACGTATGCTGCAATATTCCCTGTGCTTAAATCTTTTTCCTTTGCAGGTGTAAGTAAGAATTGAAGTACTGATTTTACAGTCATTGAACAAATGCTTGAGTTATACAAAAATGGATACCGTTTATAAGTATAACCGAACTTATGTTTTCCTGCTAAGCATTCAATTACGAAGTCAAAATCTTCCTTATAGTTTGGGTCGATGTCTTTAACTATTTGTTCTTTTTCCGTTCGTGAGTTAGTATCTTGCAATAAATTAAATACGTAAGTTAAATAATCTATTCTTTGCTGTAACGTCATTTTGTCCTCCGCTTAAGGTTTCTAATTTCCCTGTTAATATACCAAATAGCTTTTTGCAAATCTTCTATTTCCTTTTGAGGGTCTTTCTTACCTGCTCTGCAGATGTATTTAATTGCGTTACCTTTATGATAGTTAAGATTTTTGTCCTCAATAAACTCAATTACTTCAATTTTACCATCAGTATAATGTGATGGATGGTTTACGTTATCACTCATTAAAAATTACCTCCGTTGTTTATTGCTACGATAATAGCTGCAAATAGTACCATTATTGACATTATTAACGACGTCATAGTCTGCTCCTTTTATTTAATTTTGCACTAAACTCATATTCTGCGGCTACAGCTTCAATAAGTAATGGATTTACTTTATCGTCCGGAGTAGCTACAAATTGTTTAAGTAAAACTCTAATCAATGCTGCCAACTGACCTTTCGGTTTGTCGCCACTGAGTCTTACTAGTTTTTCTACTGCTTTATTCTTAACTTCATCGTCAAGATAAAAGTTAAACAAATTCTTATTCGCCATCTTTCACCTCGTAATACTTGGACAATTTAGAAATGATGCTTCCACCGTAAGATGTTTTAGTTAAGCTAATAAATTCCAATACGGTATAAGTTTGTTCCAAATCAAGCCCTTTATTTTTTACAAATTCTTTTCTGCCAAATAAACAGCTTCCAGTTAATAAATTATGCCATTTGAAAAACTCCGTTCCTTTATACTTTTTCTTTTTGTCAAAAGTTTTAGTAAATAAAGTTATTTTTTGTTCTAATGTCATATTATTGCAAATCTTTTCTTGCAAGGAATTGTATGCTTCTTTGACGGTTTTACCGTGTGCAAAATAACCGTTTATTTCGTCCTTTGCAACTACACAAGGAGTAAGTTGATAATCGTCCGAAATCGTATAACCTCTTGCAAAATTGCCACGAATAGTTCTAATGATTGTAGGTATTTCGTCAATGTAAAACACCCAGTCATTTCCAAGTTTTACAATTTTGGAGCCATCGCCATCGCCAGAGCCATAGCCAGAGCCAGAGCCAGAGC
>JAFVSF010000078.1 GCA_017503885.1 Clostridia bacterium | reverse complement strand
GGAGCAGGCGCGGAAACGGGCGAAAATTTTGAAACGGATATTATGGGGTGCTTGGAATGAAAGAAGTAAGAGAATATATAGCGAATAACTGGGCTAAAACCTTTCACGCTCCGAAAGAAATGCGTGGAAATTTCGTTGTTCCTAAATATTACGTTTCGCCGTCTATCGGTGGTATGTATATAGATTTGTATTATTGGGACGTTTATTTTATCAACTTGGGTTTGATGATAGACGGACACGATGAACAAGTGGAAAACAACCTTGACAATATGGCGTATTTTATCGATACGCTTGGGTATATGCCAAATGCTAACACGCTTGCAGACCGTTCGCAACCACCACTTTTTTGCAGTGCTGTATATGATTACTACGTACATAAAGGAGATGTGTCAATTATCAAAAAATATATGCCGTATATCTTTAAAGAGTACGAGTTTTGGCAGACGCAACGCAAGGCGAAATTTGGTTTAAACAACTTTTCTACTAATGCCGACGACAAGTTAAAAATGTTAAACTACGAGGGTTTGTCGGACAGAGTTTTGGAAAAGGCAGATACAAGAGAAGGTCAGCTTGCTATAGCGCAAGATATTATGGCGATTGCCGAAAGTGGTCTTGATTTTAATATGCGTTTTAGGACTAAACGCAGTAAAATCGACGCAAGCAGTTTCCTACATCTTGACTTAAACTGTTTCTTGTATGAAATGGAGTGCAAGGCTATTAAAATGCTCGAAATTATTGGAGAAAGTCCAGAGCCTTTCCTCTCTAACGCAGAGCGAAGAAAAGGGCTTATAGAGCGTTATTTGTACGATAAAGAGCAAGGAATTTATCTCGATTATAATTTTGTGGACGACAAATTTTCAGAAATTGTCAGTGCCATATCTATTTACCCTTACGCCTATGGCATTTCTGCCGACGTTAAAGGCTTGAAAAAGGTACTGTCTATTTTGGAATACGAAAACGGCGTAACGCCAACTCCTTATCGTGGTGAGGATGTATATTATCAATGGGATTATCCTTGTATGTGGCCTGCGGCAACGTGCATTATATATAAAGCGTTGAAAAGATTGGGGCTTTATGATGATGCAAAAAGAATTGCCGAAAAATACAACCGTGCCGTAGATAACAATTTTATTAAGACGGGACGGCTTTGGGAAAAATATGACGCAGTTACCGGCGAGATAGGACAATCGGCTGAATATGACACTCCAGAAATGATGGGGTGGACGGCAGGTGTTTACGTTTATTTTGACGAAGAATTAAAGAGGCTGAAAGATGAGAACTCTTAAAAAGATAGAAAAATTTGACGAGGCTCAAATAGAGCGATTGCTCACTCCTGTATGGAATTGTGGAGAAATTATAAATGAAACGGGGATTGTCATAGGCGAAGAAGGTCTTGTACGTTTACTATCTACCCCAATAAAAGGCACGGTAATTGTGAAGAATATTTTCCTAGACGTTCTATACGAGGAGGGAATCGACTATACGCTTGAAGGGGATAAAATCAAGCGTCTCGCAAGTGGAAACTTGCCGTTTTTCGAAGTTGAAGAATACTTTAGAAAAGAGCCAAATGCTCAAATTATTTTGAAGGCAAACCCTGAAAAAAATAGAGTTTTCTTTTGCTGAACAAAGATATATTTATTTTAGTGAAGGGGTAGACGGCTTTGATAAATACATAAGCGTTTCTTATCAAGTAGATAAAGCACTTTGTGAAGATTTAATTGTAGGGGATAAACGCTTGCAAGCGTTTGTTGAAACTTTAAAAGATACTAGGCGTGCGAACCTTTTGTTATACGGAGACTCTATTACGGTTGGGTGTAATGCAACGGGAACTCAATATGGTGGCAACGTTAGCCCGTATTTACCTGATTGGAACACTCTCTTAAAACTTTATCTTGAAAAGAAATATTCTGCAGAAATTACGGTTTCAAATCAAGCAGTCGGTGGTTGGAGTACGATAGAAGCAGTAGATAATTTCGATAAAAAATGTGGCGAAATGCTTTCGTCTACGGACTTGTTTTGTATCGGATTCGGTGCGAACGATATATTGACGGAGATTGCACAGTATAGGCAAAGAATTAAAATCTTAATTGACGGATATTTACAGGTAAATCCTAACGGAAACGTTCTGCTTTATTCTACGTTGTTACCGAACAATCAGGCACTCGGTTGGAGAACTAATCACGCCTTATTTGAGCAAGTATTACTTGACGTTGCTACTGAATATGAACGAGTAGGTGTTGCAAAAATATCAACTGTTTTCTTGTGGTTGGAAGCACAGGGGAAACCTACTAGAGATTTGCTTGCAAACAGCATAAACCATCCAAACGACTTTGGGGTAAGAGTGTATGCACAAACACTGCTAAAAACGTTATTAGGCGAAGAATTTTTATAAAAGGACGAAAAAATATGAAGAAAGTAACTTTATTAGGCGATTCTATTAGACAAATTGGGTACGGACAGAAAGTGGCTGAAATGCTAGGCGAAGAATACGAGGTTTTTCAACCCGAAGACAACTGTCGTTTCGTTAAATATACTTTGCGTATGTTATTTGATTTTAAAACACAAATTGAAGGGAGTGACGTTATTCACTGGAATAATGGGCTTTGGGATATTCCTACGGCTCTTTTTGACGATGGAGAGCCGTTTACGAGCGAAGAGGAATACGTTGTAAATATGCTTCGTGTTGCAAAGGAATTGAAAAAACTAGGCAAGCGAGTTATCTTTGCTACGACAACGCCCGTGCATTATGAGTTTCCGTATAACGACAACAAAATTATCAAGCGTTATAACGATTTGATTGTTCCTAAACTGCAAGAAATTGGGATAGAAATTAACGACTTGCATACGACGGTTATGCAAGATCTTTATAAATATATCGGTGCAGATCAAATTCATTTGTCAGAAGAAGGAATTGTGGTTTGTGCAGAACAAGTAGTGAAAGCAATTAAAGGGTAGTATAAAAATACAAATTTATCCATATTGCAAAAGTATACAAGGTAATTGGAAAAGAAATGACAAAAAGTAAGAGTTTTGAAATAGGCTTGTGTGAAACGTCCTGCGAGGTGAACGATCATCTTGACAGAGGTTTGACAAACGAGATTATATCTCATTTTGCAGGGGAATTTAAAGCAACTGCAATGCGTGTTTGGCTTCGTTTTCACGAGTTTGCTCGTTGCGACAGCAATGATAACGTAACTATTATTGAAGAGCGTGCAAAAAAATTGCGTGCATATTTAGATGCGTTAAAAGCAAAGGGCGTTAAAGATTTCTGTTTGCTTTCTTGGTCATTTTTACACCCCGAAGACTTTAATTGTGAGGACGGATGGGCAGTACCCGATCCAGTAAAGGAAACGGAGAAATACGTTCGTTTTTTAAATGTACAGAGAAAACTTTATGAACTAATTGCCGAGCAGTTTCCTGATATTTGTTATTTTGAGCCTACAAACGAGCCCGATGGTGTAAGTGGAGACTTTTTGCATCGTGAAGGATTTGTCTGTGGTAAAACAAAAGAGGAAAACGCACCATACATATATACGCAAGATGAAATTGTAAAAATTGTTTTAGATTTAGTTTACTTGACAACTGCAGGTGTAAAGAAGTATAATGAAAAAACAAAAATTCTTTTCCCTGGTTTTTGGAATACGGATGATGCACCACTGTATTTAACTAAAGTGTTTAGCGAAATTCAGTCTGGGCGATATCCTTCGATTTGTAAAGAAAAGTCAAGTAAGCAAAAAGATTTCTTTGAAATTATGAATTTTCACCCTTATTCTTTAAAGACGGGTGAAATTGACGAAGGGTGGTTGCACGGACAAAAGCGATTACACGGTGTTATGCAGTCGTTTGGCGTAGGCGATATGCCCGTATGGTATACGGAATTTGGTTGGTCTGATTTTGCAAAAGATACCGAAAAGCAGTTGATAGGCGAGAGATTTTTAAAGGCGTTTGAAGTTGTAGAAAAAGAACTCCCATTTGTAAAAAAGATTTTCTTGTTTAGGCTTTGCACGTTGGCAGACCGTTTAGAAACAGAGGGCGAGGATAATTTTGGCTTGACGTATAACGTCTTTGATAAAGAACGTTTGGGAGAGCCTAAGCCAGTAGCAATTACACTTGCAAAATATTTTAACGGAGAAGACTATGACGTTTCTCGGTTATATAAATTTTCAAAGAAATAACAGTAATTTGCTAGGGAATATTTAATGGAGAAATAAAATGAAAATATTGTTTTTTGGCGATTCTATTACTGATATGGGGAGAAATCGTGATATTTATGGACAAGCCTTTGGCTACGGGGTTGGTTTTGTAAATAGCGTGGCGAGTACGCTTAAATATGAAAATCCCGAAAAGTATGAAATTATCAATCGTGGTATTAGTGGAAATAGAGTTGTGGATTTATATGCTCGAATAAAAGCAGACGTTTGGAATCATCAACCAGACGTCGTTAGTATTCTTATCGGTATAAACGACGTGTGGCATGAAATTTACGGTGGGAACGGCGTAGAAATCAATCGCTTCGAAAAAGTATATCGTATGCTTATTGAAGACACTAAAGAGCATCTTCCTAACGTAAAATTTATTCTTTGCGAACCGTTTGTTTTGAAAGGCTCTGCAACGGAAGAAAAATACGAGGAATTTTGTGAAGTAAAGAAGTATGCGGCAGTTGTCAAGAAACTTGCAAAAGAATATGGTATTCCTTTTGTCGCTTTGCAAGAAAAATTTGATGAAGTGGCTAAAAAACACGGTGCAGAACATTATTTGTATGATGGTGTCCATCCCGACGTTGCTGGTGGAAAACTGATAGCAAAGGAGTGGTTAAAAACGTTTTGTAAAAGTATTTAAGATGAATATGGAAAGGCGTGTTTTTGAGGAACTTTATTACGTATTGCGTTTGCCTTCTAAGTTTTCAAACACAGAGAAATACCCTTTGGTGATTTATTTGCATGGCGCAGGTGGACGGGGAAGAGATACGGACGTAAACTATAATCATCCGTTTTTTAGTAAAACGGAAACTTGGTTAAAGGATGCTATATCCGTTGCTCCACAGTGCTATGAGGATTCTTGGTTTAGCATTTTTGAGCAATTACAAGCCTTTCTTAAGGATGTTATTGCTTGGGATTGCGTTGATAAATCAAGGGTATATGTAGTTGGAGCAAGTATGGGTGGTTATGCTACGTGGCAGTTAGCGATGTCTAGACCTGAATTATTTGCTGCGATTATTCCTATTTGTGGCGGTGGTATGTATTGGAATGCAGG
>JAFVSF010000077.1 GCA_017503885.1 Clostridia bacterium | reverse complement strand
GGACTTTGATGGTAACATCGTTGTTGACCGTTACGTAGACCCAGATTATGATGCTGCTCAAGTTGTTAGTGGCAACGTTAACCTTATTAACATTTACGACTTAGGTAGAGAAGTTCAACCTTCATACTATTCACAAGTAGATAAAACTCACGGTTATAATCCTAAGTATGACCCAGAAGATAAAGGTTCTTATTATCAAGGTCTTAGTGGTGGTGTAAAATATAACCCAATTCAATGTGGAGACTTTGGTGGTCACTCTCCTCAAATTATAGATTACGTTTGGAAAGAAGATTACCTTTATATTATTATGAAGGCTCAAGAATGGTTCTTCTATACTAACATTCAAGCAAACGGCTATATCGAAGTAACTTATTACTTTGATGAGGGTGGTGCAATTATCGTAGATAACGTATATACTGATTTCTCTTGTTTTATTGGCGAGTGGGATATTCAACTTAACGCACAAGAAACTCCTGCAACGTATTTTACTTATCCGCTTAACTATTTCTATTGCGAAACTAAGCAAGGTACTATTTTTGATCCAAACCTTTCAGACCAAAATGGTATTAACCAAGCAAAAACTAGCCTTAAATCAACTGTAACTTCTGCTAATTACTTCTACGCAATTAGCGAAAAGTATATGATTAACGACTGGTGTGCTTTCGTTAACGCTAACAAGTTCGGTGTAGGTATCTATATGCCTAATGCAGACAAATACATTGCATCTAGAGGTAGAGAGTCTAACAACTACTTTGCAGAAGAGCATAACAGAAAGTACCACTCTGGATTCTTCACCTTTGGCGAAGAGCAAATTGTTCCAAGTTATGCAGCAATGAACTATAACTATATTAACCCATCAATCGAACGTAAGATGGTAGACTTCGTTCCACTTGAATATACTTACGCATTATTCGTTGGCGATACCGACGAAATGAAGGCTATATTTAGTGGTCTTGAGAGTTTAAATTTCAACGCTCATCTTCTTGATACAACTACGGGATGGCCTGTTAAATAATAGTTAAAAGTAAACTAAAAACAAATGATATTCGACTGCAAGTTTACCCTTGCAGTCGGGTATAGATTAAAATTTGTCTAAATTTTGAGCTATTTGCCGAAAGGCGAATAATAATGGTTTAATCACATTTTGTGTTTAATATTTAAAAGTTTGATTTGCTTTGCAATACGTCGTTTTTATCGGCTTTAACAATTTCTGCAACCAGTAATGTCGGCACCAGGTTCCAACCACTTAAAAACTTGTCGTGCTTACATTTAATACTTTTCATTTGTTAACAAAAATGATGATAGAACCAAATAAAAATAAGGAAAAAGGAAAAATGAGAAAGAACAAAAAAACATTATTTACATGTTTACTTGCTGTTTTAGCTCTCAGTTTAGGTGTGGTTTTTGCTAAGCCTGCTTTTAAGGCACAAGCAGAAGAAACTATTCTTTCAACTGAAAACTGGACACTTGTTGTCGAAAACGATGGTGCAGATTTTCGTGTTCAAAACGGTAATGAGTATTGGACTACTTATACAAATTCTGTTACCCCAGCAAGTATACTTGACTACGCCGAAATTAACGGTAAAACACTTTCAGAGATCAATGCTGAGCATCCTGGTGCAATACAGGTAACTCTTCAACCTGCAGGTGGGGCGATAGGAAGTTTCTTCCGTGTAAACATCAATAGGGATGTTGCTGGTTTTTCAGCGTATGATATGGCAACCTTTGTTGTAAGGGCGGGTTGGTCACATACGGATGAAAATGCAACCTACAAAATTGATACTGATTTGTATTTCGCACACGCTCAAAACAAAACACCTAATGATTCTAACAACTGGAAACATATTCCAGTATCAAACGTTGTTGATATTACAGATGATATTCAACTTCAAGACCAGGGTATTCAATTTCCTGGTACTAGAGCAATTTTAATATCGACGTCTAACAAAAATTATTGGACGGCAGATCCAGCTACTCCAAACGAAGGTGGCGGTGCATTCCTTAACCTTCTTAGCATAAACGGAACAACCATTAAAGAATGGAATAACCAAGCACATGCTAAGCTCAATGCAGGAGAAATAACTGATATTTCTTATGGATCAGACTTTTGGTTGATTGATAACGGACCAGTGTATGCTCCTATTGCTATGAGCAACTCTAACTATACTGAAGATTATGGTAGTCTTGCACAGGTTTGGATACCTACTAACTATATTCCAAACGTAAGTTCGTTTAAGGTTTCAAAAGGTTTCGCAAACTTGCAAGGCGATACACTTTACTACGTTTCTAAAGACGTTGAATGCGTTAAGAGTGGTAGAGAGTTCAAAAAAGTTTCATCTTCAGTAGATATTACCGATGCTTTTAAACTTTTAGTTCAAGATTATACGTCTTCTGACGGCACAATGCTTTATTATATCCACACTAATAACGTGAAATATTGGAATCAACAATACGGATCTGAAGGTGGATACGCTATTAACGAAGGCGAGTGGAAAGGCGTGGAAGACACTAGCTTACAAGGTGGTGCAGTTCAAATGTCTTACATTGAATTTAACGGCACACCTGTTTATGATATAAACGCTAGCGATAACGGTGCTTACGGTGCTACGCAAGAAACTATTGCTAAAGGTAGCAAATATGCTCCAATTCTTGCCTTCTTAACTCCACAAGAATTAGGTAATGCTATTAAACTTCAAGTTCCAAGTGCATATCCAAGTGGTAGTGGTGTTGCAAAGGATAATCATAAGACTATAACCATCAAAAAAGGTTTCTACGTTTTAGATACTTCTACTAACATTAAGTATGAGGTTACTAAAGACGTTCAATGGGACTACGTAGATGGACAATGGGTTGAACACGTTACCTTATTGAAACAAACGTTACTATGGTAAAGGTATTCATTGGAGAAGATGGTTCTGCGTTTGCAGGTGTTCAACTTGCAGGTAGCGATTATGAGAGTGCTTCTAGCACTTATGCTGGTACGGCAAAAACTGCATTATCTTATGCTCAATCAGCAAACTTCTTATCTCACGTTTTAATTGATGATGAACAACTCGCTAAACCTGGCGAAGCATTCTTAAACGTTTGGGGTAAAAAGGGATACTTTACGTTCCGTCCTGGCAACAACTCTGCTACTAAGATTACAATTTTAGCAGGCTGTCAATTCCCAACCTATATTGCTTTAGAAACGGGTGCAAAAGAAGCATACGTAACTACTGAAGATATTACTTTCGTTAAAGAAGGTGAAAATTGGGTACAACAAGTAGAGACTGAATTTAACCTTGAAGCATATAAGACTAAAAAAATTGCCGAACTTCAAGCATATAAACAAGGCGAAGTAGAAAGCGAAGAAGAAAGATTATCATTAGTTTCAAAGGCTACAACTTCTATATCAAGAGCCACTGACAAAGAAAGGGTTGATACTGTAGTAGCAAGTATTAAGGTTAAAATAGACGAGCTTCCTGCAAAGCCAGACGATAGTGAAATTCTCAATCCTTTAAAAGATGATGCTAAAGCACAACTTGACGCTTATCTTGCCGATGGCGATTATAGTGGTCTTCAAGTAATTGATAGAAACTCAGCTATTACCAAAGGTAAGGTTTTAATTGAAAACGCTGGTAACGAGCAAGCAGTTATAGACGCATTAGCACAAGCTAAAGCATTAGTTGATTCTGCTCTTAATAGAGAAGTAAACTACGTTGACGTAACTGCTGTTATTAAGGTAACAAATGAACATAAGCCTAATGGTAACTTCAACGTGTACGTTGTGTTTGCAGGTGTAGATGCTGTTGCTGGTGACCATACTTACGACGTTAAGATAGGCGACGTATTATCAGCACTTGGCTTCTGGGATAACGTTGTGGTTGCAGGTAAAACCTTAACAGAATGGGGTGTAACAGGTGGTTGGAACGAAGACAACGTTATCGGTTACAACGTAGGTGAGCCATTAAATAACGTTCGTATACTTTGTCATTCAGAAGATTGGAAGACTAGCGACGTAGAATTTGCTAGTAGTATCGTTTCTAACTATGAAATGACTATTAAAGAAGGTACTTTAATCCCTTCACAAGCATACTTTACAGGTGCAGATACTTACGACGTTTATAGAGTTCAATTAGAAATGAATTCTGTTGATGAAGCAATTGCTTATAGCTTTAAAGGCTATGCCGAAACCGACGTTGTAAGTGTAAAACTTGCAGAAGAAAGTGAAGTTACTCACTTGGCTTTAGATTTCAGTAATGATGATTTCCCAACTGAGGGTGGTGCTGTTGATTTCCCAGATTGGTATTTTGGCGACGAATACAATTTAAATGGGTACTGGGTAAAAGTAAAAGTAAATGGTGGAAATGGTATTGGCAAACTTGCAAAATTTAACTTAAACGAAGGTGGTAGAGGTGCTTTTGCTATAGAAGTTGATATGCCATACGATCAAATCTCTTCTATAACTATTCCAGCAGGTACTATATTCCCAACGTATGCATTCTTAAATCTTCCTGCATTAAACAATGATAACAAATTAGTAGTAGTTCTCAAGACTGCTAAAGACGTTACTTTCGTTAAATTAGAAGATGGTAGTTGGATAAGCGTTGACGCATATAGAGCAGATGCTTTAGCAACTTTAGCTGATGCAAAAGCAGGTTATGCTGAAGAAAATTACTTCGAGGCAGACTTTGAAGCTTTAGTAGAAGCTTACGAATCTGGCGTTGAATTAATTAATAATGCAACAACTATCGAAGATATCGACAGTGCTTTAGAACAAGCTATCGCTTTACTTGAGGTTGTACCTACAAAAGCAGTCGTAATAGAGGCAGCTAAGGAAGAAATCTCTGCATACAAGGAAGGATTATTCCGTGAAGCAGAAGAAGCTCAAAGATTAGCTATAGTAGCAGAAGCTCAAGCAACATTTGATACTTGTGGAAGCGAAGAAGCGGTAGCAAACGCTCTTGCAGATGCAAAGGCTGAAGTTGACGCTCTTAAGACTGCTGCAGAGTATGCAGATGAAGAACTTGCTGAAGTTAAAGCAGAAGCAAGAGAGCAAATCGCTAACTACTTAGATAAAGCAAACTATTACGCTGATGAACAAGCAGAAATCGATAGGGCTATCGAAGCAGGTCACGATTTAGTTGCTCAAGCAACAAACGAAGTGGAAATTGCTCAAGCAGTTGTTGATGCAAAAGCACTTCTTGATGCAATTTACACTCAAGAAGAAGTAAGAGAAAACGTTAAGGCAGACCTTAGTGCATACAAGGCTGAAGACGTATTCCGCGTTGAAGAACAAGCACAAAGAGATGCTATCGTAGAAAAGGCTCTTGCAGATTTAGAAGGCCTTACTGATTTAGCAGAAATTAACTCTATCGTAGAAAAAGCATACGAAGATATTGATGCTCTTACTACTAACGACGAATATATCGAGGCTGAACTTGCTTTATTAAAGGCTGACGCAAAAGCAGAAATCGAAGCATACCTTGCAGACAGAGATTATATTCCATCTCAAGAAAGATATAGAGCAGAAGCTATCGAAGATGCTATGAAAGCTCTTGAAAAGGCTAAGAGCGAAGACGCTATCAACCAAGTTGTTGAAGAAGCAAAGGCAAACCTTGATGGTATTGCGAAAATGGCAACTATAGTTGATACTGCTATGATGGTTAGAATTACTGATATCAACCATGCAGGCGGTAACTTAAACATGTTCATTATTATTCCTGGTCTTGACGTTGGAACAGCTGGCGACGGGCTCTCATTCGATTATAGTAAGGAGTCTTTAGAGGCATTATTTGATGAATTTGGTCTTTACGATATGATTTATATTAACGATAAATCATTAAGAGATTGGGGATTTGTAGGTTTCTGGAACGGTTCACTTGGTTTCAACGTTGATGGACCTAGCCCACACATTTATCTCCATATGCATACTGATAACCCAGAATATGCTGCAGCAGTAGAATCAGGTGAAATTACTTTCACTAAGTATAAAGATACAGATGGTGACGGAATAGGAGACACATTAGATATTAAGCAAAGTGCAGTTTCTGTTGATAAGGGATTATTAATTCCTGGTTACGCTTTCTTAAGTGAGGAAGAAAACGCAGTTGTATATCGTTTATCTACTGATGTTGTAACAAGAGGCGAACATCGTCCTTATGACCTTGAAACTAGAGCATATACAAACGTTGACTCTGTAGCATACGTTCAAGAAGATATAATAGACGATGAATTTAAAGGCGGATACTTTGGTATTTCTCTTGAAGGCGATGATTTCCCTGCATTTGAAGGCGATCATAGTATTGTGTTAGAGGGCATGCGTAACTATGCAAACTACGATAGAATTCTTATCAATGGCGAAGCAGGTCACGTTGACAAATATGCGTTATTCAATCGTGGTGAAAACGGCAAGGGACGTATATCGATTGCTATTGACGTATCTAGCGAAGATATGAAGTCTATAACTATTCCAGCAGGCACTACTTTCCCAGCATATTCACCTGTATTATTACAACCACACAATAACAATAATATTATATTTATCTACTTTGAAACTACTACTGACGTAACTTTCATTAAGTTAGATAACGGCGAGTGGATTAAGTTTGAAGATTACGTACAATCTGCAAAAGATGCTATCGGCGAGTTAAAGGCTGAAAAAGAAGCTCTTGATTGCTTTGCTGCAGATATGACCTTAATTGCTAATACTTATGCAGACGCTATGACGGCTCTTGATAACGCAACTGAGGCTGAAGAAGTTAAAGCAACACTTGCAAACGCTTTAGAAGTTCTTGGTGCTATTCAATCTAAGGTAGACGTAATTGCTAACGCAAAGGCTGAACTTGACGCATACAAGGCAGATAGTTTCCTTGAAGCTGAAGATGCACAAAGAGCAGAAGCAGTTGCAGATGCTAAAACTGCAATTGAAACTGCAAACAGCAGTGCAGAAGTTGCTAATATCGTTGCAAGCACTAAAGAATTTATCGATACCTTAAAGACCGCAAATGAATATGCTAAAGAAGCAATCGCTGAAGAAGTTGCTGAAGCTAAAGCTGAACTCGATGCTTACAAGGCAGAAGACGGTTTATATCGTGAAGAAGAAGTTGCAGCAAGACTTGCTATTATCGAAGACGCTAAATTAGCACTTGACGAAGCATTAGATTTAGATACAGTTGCAGAAATCGTTGCTAATGCAAAGGCAGATATCGATGAACTTAAGACTGATGCTGAACTTAGCGAAGAAGAACGTTTAGCAGGTGTTAAGGAAGATGCAATCAAGGCAATTAACGCAAAGAAAGCTTCTATCGACCTTACCCTTTACAGCGAAGATGCAGTACTTACTATTAGCACTCTTTATAACGAAGCTAAGTTAGCTATCGAATCTGCTACTAGTGATGATGAAATAGCTGACATCGTTGCTCAATTTAGTGAAGACGTAGACGCTGTTCCACAATTAGGCGAAGAGCCAGAAAGCAGTGAATCAGAAAGTTCTCAAGAATCTACTTCTGAAGCAATTACTGGAGGATGTCTTGGTAATATTGGTGGTTTAAGTTCTGTATTTGCACTTCTCAGTGTAATGGCAGTTGCAGTTGTTATTAAAAAGAGAAGATAATTAAGTTTATCTTGCAAAAATTTAAACAAATATAAGTCGTAAAACGACTAAAAAATGTTGTTCACGGGGAAGCTTCGGCTTCCCCGAGGATAATAAACAAAGCGAGTGAGACAATGAAGAAGATTAAAATGGCCGTAGTAGGATACGGCAATCGTGGTCAAGTATATGCAGATTATTCGTTAGATGAACCAAACGAGCTTGAAATAGTAGCGATTATAGATCCTAACGAATATAAATTACAAGTGGCAAAAGAAAGATACGGCTTGTCAGACGGACAAGTTTTCACTTGCTATGCAGACTTTGTAAAGTCTAGAATAGAGGCCGATATAGTAGCAAACGCAACTATGGACCAATACCACTATCAGACTGCAATGGAAATTCTTAATTCAAAGCACGATATGCTTATGGAAAAGCCAATCGTTGCAGACAAGGGCGAACTTATGGATATATATAACCTTGCCAATGCAAACGATTGTAAGGTTTTCGTGTGTCACGTTTTAAGATATAGTCCTTTCTATAAAGAGGTTAAGGCTTTAATAGACGGTGGTAAAATCGGCGATATAGTTTCTATGGAAATGAATGAACACGTTTGGGTTCCTCATTACCTTTCTAGTTATGGAAGAGGTAAGTGGAAGAGCGAGAGTGAGTGTGGAAGCCCTATTTTGCTTGCAAAGTGTTGCCATGATATGGACCTTATTTGCTGGCTTAATGGTAAAAAACCTGCTCATATAGCAAGTTTTGGTCATCGTAGTCATTTTGTTCTTAAGAACAAGCCTCAAGATGCAACCGAATATTGTTATAACTGCCCTCGTGCAAACGATTGTATATATAGTGCAATGAAACTCTATTACGATAACGACGTAATGCCTTTCTTGTTCTTAGATTCTCTCAATAAGCCTTATGAAGACGTTACGAAAGAAGAGAGATTAGAACTTTTAAAAACAACCGATTTTGGTAAGTGTGCATACAATATGGGTGGCGACGTTGTAGATAGACAAAACCTCATAGTAGATTTTGAAGACGGAAGCGTTGCAGCGTTTACTTTAAGTGGTGGAACGTGCCGTCCTGATAGATACATACACGTAGTAGGTACTCTTGGCGAAATAGAGGGTAAATTAGAAGAGAATAAATTTGTATTTAGAAAATACAATGCAGATAAAGTTTGGTATACTGAAGAGATTATAGATCTCAAAGATAAAATTATAAATAAGGTTAAATTTGGTGGACATAGTGGTGGAGACTATGGTATAATGCACGATATCGTTAGATATTTAAATGGCGAGAGTGCATCTGCATCTATTACCTTATTAAAAGATTCTATAGGTAGCCATTTATTAGTTTACGGTGCAGAACAAAGTAGAAAAACTTATAAAACTGTAAAAATCGAAGCGTAGGAATCATAAAAATACTATAACAATTACGCTACGCAGGGGGAAATATGGGTAAAACTATGTACGTGGTTTCTCACAGCCACTGGGACAGAGAATGGTATTTAAGCCATGCTAAACATAACTTTAATTTAGTTCGTACAATGGATAGGCTTATCGAAGTTTTAGAAAGCGACGACGGTTTTAAATCTTTCCATTTAGACGGACAAATTATCGTGTTAGATGATTATCTTGCAGTTCGCCCTTCGATGAGAACTAGAGTTCAAAAACTCATTGATGCAGGTAAACTTAAAATTGGACCTTTCTATATTTTGCAAGACGATTATCTTTTAAGTGGCGAGGCTAATGCAAGAAATGCTCTTGTTGGTCTTAAGGAAACTGAAAAGTACGGCAAGCCAACAATGATTGGTTATTTCCCAGATACATTTGGTAATGTTGGTCAAATGCCTCAAATCCTTCGTGGGTTTGGCATTGATAATGCTTTTATGGGTAGAGGAACTGTTGTTTCTTCGCCTGATAAACTTGGTTCTAGCGAAGAATTTTTCTCTGAATTTAAGTGGGTTTCTCCAGACGGAACTGAAGTTATTGCCGAACAGTTTATACTTTGGTATGCAAACGGTATGGAACTTCCAGAAGACAAAGAGGCATTAAAACAAAGACTTACCGATTTAGAAAACGCAATGGCACGTTGTACTAAAACTCCTTGCATTTTGCTTATGAACGGATGTGACCATCAACCAGTACAAGCAAACCTTTCTAAAGTAATTGAAAACGCAAGAGAATTAGGTTACGACGTAATACATACTTCATTTGAAGATTTCCTTGAAAAAATTCGCCCTTACGAAGGCGAGTTTGCTAAAATACAAGGCGAGATTTGTCAAGAAGAAAGTAATGGTTTCCGTTCGCTTAGAGAAACTGCAAGTGCTCGTATTTATCTTAAACAATCGAGTTATAGGGCAGGATATTTGCTTGAAAGCGTTGCAGAGCCTCTCAGTATGCTTGCTGAAAAAGAAGGCTTTAAGTATGATGATGAAATGCTCCACTACGCTTGGAAGTGCTTATTTGAAAACTACCCACACGATAGTATTTGTGGTTGTAGCGTAGACGAAGTTCATAGAAAAATGGAAACTCGTTTCGCCGAAACTATTGACACAATTCAAAGCCATATCGATTTAGTTGGCGCAAGACTTGTTCAAAAACTTGGTAAAGACAAAAAGAGCGTGCTTGTTGCAAACTTGTATCCAAAAGCAACTGCAAATTACGTAGAATGTCAAGTTGACTTTTTAGAAGGTGAAGAAATTCCTGCCGATCCAGTTCTTGTAGATATAAAGGGCAACAAGTATTATCCTGTTGTTGAAGATTTGGGCGAGATGATGGAATATTCCCTTCCTGAAGATAGATTTAGACAAGTATTTAAGGTTCATAGATTTAATTATAGAATATACGGCGAATTCGCTCCACTTAGTTTAACGCTAATGACTATTGAAAATGGTGTTGATAGCACTGTTAGAACGCTTAAAGTTGGCGATAAGTGCATGGAAAATGCCCTTGTAAAGGTTACTTTTAACGCTAACGGAACGTTTAACGTTTTGGATAAAGCAAGTGGAAAAGAACTTTGCAATCAAAATATGTTTACAGAAATAGGCGACGAGGGTAATGAATACGAATTTATGCCAAAGGGCAAACTTTTCGATACTTCAAGCGACGTTGCATGTATTTCTATTCATAAGGTAGAAAAAGACCACGTTGCATTTAAGACTATTAACCACCTTATGCAACAAGATGGTACAACTGTTGAAATTGAGAGTATCGTAGATCTTTACGACAATCAAAAGGGTGTTAAGGTAAGCGTTAAGTTCCAAAACACTTGCAAGGACCATAGAATCCGTGCTGACTTTGGTTGGACTACTGATTTTGCTACTCATAATTCATCTGGTCAGTTTGACCTTACTACAAGAAATAACGTTGCAGGTCCTAACTGGACTGCACCTCATCATCCTCTTAGAACGTTTGAGTTTATCGAGCGTCAAAATGCAGATAAAGATGGTATGATTTTAGCACTTAGAGGTAATAACTTATACGAGATTATGTCTAACGGACATACTCAAATCACACTCGTTAGAGGTGTTGGTATTCTTGGCGATTGGTTTGATTTCTATACGTACGATTCTCAATGTTTAAGAGAAGTTACTGCTGAATATATGGTGCAATTCTATACTGCAAGTGAAAGAGAAAAGGCTATTGATGATGCCTATGCTTATCATCATCCAAGGCTTTACGCTTTTGCAGGCAACGGCAGGGGAGAGGCTCTTTCTGGCAGTGGTTTAACCGTAGACGGTGACGTTACAGTAACTTGCGTTAAGATGAACGAGAGAGGCGAGAATATTGTAAGATTCTTTAACCCATACACCGAGGCAAAGACAGTTAAGTTCTCTAGAGAGGTTGCTCTTACTAATATGAGAGAAACTGAAAATGGTGAAAAGGTTACCGAAATGGTTGTATCGCCAAAGAAGATTATTACTGTAAAGTTCTAAAAGTGGCTTTATAGGTTGATTAAATGATACAAACGCCCCAAACTCTCGTTTGGGGCGTTTATAATTAAACTTAAAAAGGCTCGGCTATTATTGAAAAGTACCCTAAACGTAAGGGCATTTCATATTTGCCGAGCCTAAATATTTTATAGCGTTTTGCCTGTTAAAGCGTAAAGTATGTTTTGTGCGTAAACTCTAATGATAAAATCAGTTGGGTGGTTTACGTTATTGCCAGTCATACTGTAATAATTTTTATATCTTAAAATTTCTTTGTGCATTGTTGTAACTGTAGCAATTCCTAAGCCGTATTTTTCAGCAAGTTCAAGTTGTGCCTGTTCTAAAAGAATCATATTGCAGTTTTCGTAGTCGTTTCTTATATTAAACTCTTTAACGTCGCCGTTAGGAAGCATAGAACTTACTAGTAAAATTGCAGTGTTTGGGCAAGCCTTTTTAATCTCGTCTATTTGCCACTCTAATTGTTGCTTAAATTTAAGCCAACTCATACCTAAATCGTTCATACCCCAACAAAGAATTGCAAGGTCGGGATTTTCATCGGTTACAAGGTGAATATTGTTATACCCCCAAAGCGAGGTTTCGCCACCTTTTGCACGGTTTACAAAACTTATATTTGGATTGTTGTAAACTTGCTTTAAACTTTCGGTCACCAGCGTGTCAAATCCAGGCATATTTGGCTCAATACCCAAAAATCCACTTCCATTACCACCAACAGTTATACTGTCGCCAAAGAAACAAATTTTAACATTTTCACCGTTTTGCATTTTGCTTAAGATATCGGTGTATTTTGTTGAGTGGTCGATAGGTGATGTTATTCTATCATCTTTAGTCGTGCGATAGGTAACTGCAACGTGTTTATTAGAAAACGTTGGGCCTTCGCTAAACAACAAACCTCTGTTTTTAGAATAAGAGTTATAAGTGCCAGTTTGTGGATAAAATCCTGCTTCGTAGAAGAAAGGCATAGAAGAATTTTTAGTACGTAAAATAGAATTTGTTTCTGGGTCGTAAACGTAATCGACTTCTTTTTGATAGGAGGTTTTAAGGTCGTACGAAGTGACTGAAATTATCTCTTCAGCAGGGTATAAAAGTTTGCCAAAGTCGTTTTCGCCAACAAATACAACGGTTTCATTATATATTGTATCGCCAAGCCAAATAGGTTTCATATAAGTGTTTAGGTCAAAGTGGTCGTATGGCAAAAGTTGAGAGTATTCGGGTTTTACGCTTTCGGACTGAGATTCGCTGTCTTTTGAACTGTCAAAAATGCTTTGACTTTCTAACGAGTCTTCGTTGCTTTGATTCTCGCTATAAATCATCGTGCAAGACGTAAGGTTAACACAAAGTATAGGGATTAAAATTTTCTTAAATAGGGATTTCATGCTCGCCTCAATTTAGGTTGTTATAATATAAGTTTTCACCTTTAAAGTTTATAAATTTATTATACATTTTAAGCGTTTTGCTGTCAAGAGTAATTTGACGTTTTTGCTTAAAATAAAATTAGTATTGAAAAATCCGTTGCGTTGTGTTATAATGTTGTTGGAGGGGGATATGAGAAAATCTTTTACTTTTATAATAAGTCTAGCTATAGGCTTGTTATCAATGCAAAAAGTCAATATTGCAAAGGCAAATTCAGCTCAAACGCACTGGAAGGGAACCTCCCAACTGGGGATAGTAGTTACTGACGGAGAATGCCCTTTAGTAGTCGAAAAAGAAGTGTTGACGTTTAATTTGGTTGATTTTCCTGATTACGGAAACGAAGATTATTCGTCTACCGTGTCAGCAGAGTATACTTTTAAAAATCCAACAGATTTAAATTTGGATATAAGTCTTGCCTTTCCTTTTGGTACAGCTCCAAGTTATATGAATGGTTTTGCATCTGCAAGTGATACTTTAAAATATAACGTAGAAATAAACGGGGAATTCATAAATTCAAGTGTTCGCTATACTTACGGCAGTTGTGATAATTTTGGCGAAAAGGATATTGATAAAATAAAAGTTTTGCACAGATCGGAAACTGTTATAGACGAGAATTCGGTAGCTTATATCTATAATTTTAAAGTAGGAAAAGGTAGTTATAGAATAGTTACTGATAATAATCAAAAAAGCGCAATAATATCAAACTACTATATCACCAGGATGCAAGGAACTACTGGTACTGAATTATATATAAAATGTACAAGAGAAGAGACAAACTTTGTAAACGTATGGGTAATAGGGGAAAAACCTGAAGAAATATATTTGGCAGATAAAACCGAATCGGCTAATTCTCCTAGAAAGATTTATCCAATTGAAGAAAAAAACGAAGACGTAGTTTTTTCAAGCTATATTTATCAATCGTATATTGACACAACGCTTCAAAAGGAAGAGTATTTTAAAGCCATAGTAGATATTATAACGGCAGATTGCAACAGTTTAACTACTGCTGATTACGTTATTGGGTTGAGATACTTTCCGATTTTGGGTTGGTATGAGTACGATATGCAAGTTGGCTCGGGGCAAACTGTTGTAAACAAGGTTACTGCGCCTATATATCCCGATATAGATAGTTATTGGACTCCGCCGAAGTTTACGTATACCTATCTTTTATCGCCGGCAAAGTGTTGGGCAAGATTTGAAGAATTAGAGATAATAATAAATACTTCTTCCAAAATTTTAAAAAGTGAAGGTTTTGAGTTTGAAAGCGTTGAAGGCGGGTACAAATTAAAACTGGATGGGTTACCCAACCGTGAGCTTACCTTTACTCTATGTGAAAGTGAAAGCCCACAAGGTAAAAAGCGAAGCGGATGTTATTTAAACGTTGAAACCGACTTGGGGGTAATTTTTATAGTAATGATGGGGTTAGTTGTTTTAAGGATAAACGGGAAAAAGTGTAGAACCGCCTATAAGTTGATAAATGAATAAAAAAGGGAGCAATTTTTATAATTGCTCCCTTTCAAAATGCGTAAAATTAAATTTTAAAGCACTTTTGAATTGACTTATATTCGCCAATAACGAGCAAGGTTTTATCGTTGCTCAAAATTGTATTTGGCGATATTTTTACGTTCATTTTGCCGTTTTCTTTAATTGCTAAAATATTGATATCAAACTTCTTTCTAATGTCAATTTCAATAATGCTTTTACCTATCCAAGACTCAGGTACGTCAACCTCAAAAATGGCATGCTTTTCATCGAGTTCAATATAGTCTAAAATGTGATCTGAAGTGTATCTAATAGCCATCCAATTTGCAAGTTGTTTTTCTGGGTAAACTATTTCGTCTGCACCGTTTTTAAGTAAAAATTTTGCTTGTCCGTCACGCTCGGCTCTAGAAACTACCATTTTTGCACCGAGTTCTTTTAAAAGACAAGTAGTTTCAAGCGAACTTTGGAAATCGCCACCAATAGTGACTATACAAACGTCGAACGAAGGAACGTCGAGATATTTTAAAAATTCTTCCTTAGTGCTATCGCCAATTTGACCATTGGTAGCATAAGGCATAACGCTGTTTAACCTATCTTCGTCGCTATCTACAATCATTAATTCATGACCGAGTTCATTAAGTTTTTCAGCAATAAAGTTGCCGAATTTGCCACAACCTATTAAAAGTATTGATTTTCTTTTCATAATTAACCTACCGAAATTTTATCGAGGGGGAGTTTAGACGCTCTTTTGCTAGAACTTAGCGTAGCAAAAACCATTGTGAGAACGCCTATTCTTCCTATAAACATTAAAAGTATTAAAACTAATTTTGAAATAATGCCGAGCGTTGGGGTTATTCCAAGACTTAAGCCTACCGTTGCGATTGCCGATGCTACTTCAAACATACAAGTAAGTATAGGCAAGTTTTCGATAGAACAAATAATTGCACTTCCAACTATAAAGAGCGATAAATATAAAACGAAAATAGCCATTGCGCTTTTTACAGTATCGTCATCTATTCTGCGTTTTAAAATTTCTGCGTTATTTTTACGCTTAAAAACCGAAACTGTCGATGCAAAAAGTACGGTGATGGTAGTTATTTTCATACCACCGGCAGTAGAGCCGGAAGAACCTCCGACCAGCATTAGGCAAATCATAACCAATATACCCGTTTGGCTTATGCGTGCAAAGTTTGCAGTGTTAAAACCTGCCGTTCTTGGCGTTACAGTTTGAAAAAGTGAAAGTAATAGTCGTTCGCCAAAAGGTAAACCATTAAATTCTGCAAAAAAGAAATAAATAGTTGGAAAAATTATAAGCACGGCACTTATTATAAGTACTGCTTTAGTTTGAAATCTATATTTTGAAAAGTGCCATTTGTGTTTTACAACGTCTTCCCAAGTTAAAAATCCTATGCCACCTATTAAAATTAAAGATATAATGGTTAAGTTTATAATTGGATTAGTTTTATAATAGGTAAGTGAAGAAAATTGACCACTAACTCCACCCATAAGGTCAAAACCAGCATTGCAAAAGGCAGAGATTGAATGGAAAAACGCCATCCAAATACCTTTTGCCCCAAAGTCTATAATAAAAGTTGGCATCATAATAATAGCACCTAAAAGTTCTATTATAAAAACGCCTTTTAAAATAAACCCAGTCAACTCTGCAATGTTACCAAGATTTGGTGCAGAGATAGAACTTTGCATTGTTTCCTTTCCAAAAAGCCCTAATTTTTTGCCCGACAATAATGCAAGCGAGGTGGCGATAGTTATAACGCCCAATCCACCGATTTGTATGAGCAATAATATTATTGATTGCCCAAATATAGACCAATGAGTTGCTGTGTCGTAAACTATTAGCCCCGTTACGCAAACTGCCGACGTTGAGGTGAAAAGTGAATCTAAAAACGGTGTAAACTGACGGTTTTTAGAGGATATAGGTAGCATTAAAAGTAATGCACCTAAAAGTATAACTCCTGCAAAGCCAAGCATTATTATTTGAAATGATGAAAGTTTTTTCCTTACTTTTTCTCCCATTTTAAAAAACCTATTATAAGATAATTACATTATAGCAAAAGTTTTTTTAAAAGTCTAATCTATTTGTAAAAAATATTTTTACAAGATGAATATGTTGTCAAAATGCAAAATTTTAGGATGTGTGTGTAATGGGATTATCCTTAACGAGCAATTTATGGTTTAATTATTTAGTGAAGATTTGTTTTGTTAAAAGATTTATATAAAATGAGTGAAAGGTTAATTTGTAGAGATTTTGCGTTTCTAATGCAATAAAAAACACCCCATTAGGGGTGTTTGCGTGGTGCGAACGATGAGATTTGAACTCACACGGTTGCCCACAGGCGTCTGAAACCTGCACGTCTGCCATTCCGTCACGTTCGCAATTGTAATTTTATGCAAAAGGCTCTATCACAACTCGTGACTGATATTTAAAGGTT